>JAGAAC010000189.1 GCA_017615475.1 Clostridia bacterium | reverse complement strand
TTGAGCTGTGTGATCCGACAGCGCACGCGGAGGTCGAGGTGATCCGGGAATACTGCCGGGAACAGCAGAAAGTATACCTGGAGGATTATATCCTGGTCTGTTCCGGCGAACCCTGTGTGATGTGCTCCGGCGCGATCAAATGGGCCAGGATCGGGCAGATCTATTATTCGGTTCCGCAAAGCGAGATCAACAGGATCAGCGGCGGAAAACCGAAGCCGTCCTGTGAAAGCCTGATCAACTCCGGAGCCAGCCGGAAGCTGATCGTCGGCAATGTCCTCCCGGAAGAGGGACTGAAGGTTTTTGAAGGTTTTCAGTTCATTCCGCAGGACAGGAAAAAATAATTTTCAAACACTATTGACTCTCACATTATGTCAGACATTACAGTAGTGGCGAGCTCAGAAATACCATCCATGGAGGGAATAACCAATGCTGAAGATCGGAGATTTTTCAAAACTTTCCAGAGTAAGCATCAGAATGCTTCGCCACTATGATGACATCGGACTGCTGAAGCCTGCGGAAACCGACACCTTTACAGGCTACCGGTATTACAGGGAGGATCAGCTGTTCACCATCGGACGGATCACGGCCCTGAAGGATATGGGCTTTTCCCTGTCGGATATCATCCGGATTCTTGAAAACTATGATGATCCGGAAAAAATGGAATCATTCCTGTCCGCCCGGCAGGAGGAACTGTCCAGACTGTCAAAGGAGACGGAGTATAAGCTGATGCTTCTGGAAACAGCCAGGAAACGGCTGAGAAAGGAGCAGATCATGAATTATGACGTTACAGTAAAAACCATACCGGAAAGATACGCGGCCACGGTGCATATGGTGGTTCCGCACTATGAGGACGAGGGAATGCTCTGGGGAATGATGGCGGAATGCAAGACGCCGCTGATCCCCGCGGATCCCTGCCTGGCGGCAGCGGAATTCCTGGATAAGGAATACAAGGAAGAAAATGTGGAGATCATCACCTGGATGACCGTGAAGGGGACCTATGAGGATACGGAGCATGTGAAATTCAAAACCCTTCCGGCGGTGAAAGTGGCCAGCTGCATCGTCAAAGGCGGTTATGAACAGATGGGTGACGCGACGGCGACCGTGGTTTCCTGGATCAATGAAAACGGATACCAGATCAGCGGTCCCATGTTCAATATCTATCATGTCAGTCCACAGCAAACACAGAATCCGGATGAGTTTGTGACAGAGGTTTGTTTCCCGATCGGATAACGAATAAAGGAGCTGAGATATCTCAGCTCCTTTTTCATTACCGCAGAGGTTCATCAGGCCCACGGGACGTAATAGTACCGCATGTATTCGATCTCGTTCTTCTCGTTCAGCCGGATCTGTGTGGTGACGAACCAGAAATCTGCATCTGTCGTATCCTTCTGCTCATCCGGCAGATCAAAGGAGAAGATCAGCTCCCTGCCGGCAGGGGCTTTTCCTTCCAGATAAGCGTTAATATACCAGGCATACAGATCCGTGACGGGCTCGAAAGCATCGGGGTCAGGTCCGGAAAGACTCTGCATATCCGCATGGAAATTGTCTGCCAGGTTATAGGTGACGAGGCTTTCTTCCGCTGTATCCCCGTAGTATATTCCCTCCTCATCCGTGGCAACGCGCTCATAAACACCGGTGACCGCATATACATGATGATCCTTGTCATACAGCAGCTTCCGGATCTCAAACAGATCATACTGCGCTCCGCTGCTTCCGGTGTATACGTTAAAGTCTTCTCCGCCGGCGGACGGGAAGGCGAGGGAAGTATAGGGGATAAAACCACGGAAGCCGCTGCCTTCGATATAGGCCCATTCCCCCATGACGGACAGCAGGGTAACGGAATCACCGCCGGAAAGGGAAGCCAGCGTGTTCCGGGAGAAGAAGGGATCATCTGTTACGCGGACGTTTTCATTGACAACAGCACTGATCCTTTCGAAATCCAGGTCGGGTACGCTGCTTTTTTTCGGCAGGGAAGCTGCATCAATATATCCGAAACGGTAATGATCCTTGTCGATGGAATACTGGATCAGGATCCAGCCGTTTTCCTTTCCGAAGACCTGGATCCATCCGTTGGTGGAAACCAGGGCTTTTCCGTTTCCGCCGCGCAGGGAAAGCTTATCCGGCGCGGAATAGACAGGATATTTTTTGCCGCCGGCGAACCGGATTTCCTGAGCGGTCAGTTCGGAATCTTCCGGAAGTACGGGGGGAGAAGTCAGTTTCTGCTGCGCTTTCTGGTATGTGCGGGGAAAAGCGGACAGGCTGATATAGCGGAGATCCCGCTGGAAGGTACCCTGGACGGTGCCGATCACACCGGAATGGTTCAGGTCCCTGTAGTAGGTAACAGCCCCTTCACTGACCGCAATGTCGCCGCGGCTGTCATGACTGAAGAGCCGGATCAGGTTCCACCGGCCGGAGGAGGAGAGCTGATAAGCGGAGAAAAGCTCAATATATCTTTGTTCATCGTTATACTGGCTGATGACCAGAAACTGACCGTCAAACTGTTCCTGCGCCGAGAACTCGGCGATGGAATTGGTCACATAGATTTCAACGGTATGGTTTCCCTGGGGAACGGCTTTGCCGGTTGAGAAACTGTTTGTCCAGCCGCTGCCGGAAGGCGTGAAGCAGTACAGGATATTCTGGCCGCCGCCCGTACGAATGAGGACGAACCATCCGGAGTCCCAGCGGGCGGTATCCGTGATCGAGGCGCCGGCAAAGGCATCTGTGCTGAAATAACTGCTGATTTCAGCAGGGAGCGCTTCACCTGCCTGGGCAGCGCAGATGCACACTGCCAGCATGGCCAGGACAAGCAGGATCAGGCGCCGGATATGCTTTTTCATGATGAATCCCCCCATATGCCCTGTTATGTTCATTTCCGATGAATCCCGGATACCTATTTAACGATTCAGACAGAATCATTATTGCATAAAAGAACAAATATGTAACCTGCAAAATAATATGTTCTTTTCAAAACAGACAAAAATGAAGGAAGATTCCTTAACGGATGCGTGTTTTTATCCTTTCAGCCGGACGATCAGGAAATTCTCCTGCATGACTGCCTTATCACCGAAAGTGTCACGAAGCAGGCCTGTGTCCAGCGACCAGGTGCTGACAATGACAATGGCTCCGTTTTCTTTGGCAACCCGCCTGCATTCTTTTTCAATGGCTTCCCATTGAGTATAAATGTGGCTGAAAGCGTTATAGATAAAGACGGTGTCAAATGCGTGATCAGCATAATCCATCCGGGAGGCATCCATCACCTGAAAGCGTAGGGCACTCTGCGGGACCAGGGGATTGAGACGGCTGTCATCCAGATCGATACAGGAGACACCGGAGGCAAAGGGTAAGGCGGAAAGGGAAAAATCCGCCGTTCCGCAGGCAACTTCCAGAATATTCCTGTTCTCAATATCCGCCATCAGCAGACGGACCGCTTTGTCAGTTTTTTTCATATTGTCTCCGTGTTTCTGTGTTATTTGAGGATATCCATGCAGACCTGTTCGTCTGTGCGTCTGAATTCCCGGAAACCGCACTTTTCATAGACATGGATTGCCCGGGAATTATCCAGGTTGGTCCTGAGACAGACCCGGTTCAGTCCCAGCGTTTTCATGCCGTAATCCGTGATGGCTTTCACC
>JAGAAC010000002.1 GCA_017615475.1 Clostridia bacterium | reverse complement strand
TGGCGGACTTTGCCAACCCGATGATCATCGGCGGAAGCTATGATACGCTGGCAACCACCATCTACCTGCGGATTACCGGCGGTACCTACGATATCAACGGTGCGGCTGCCATGGCTGTGGTGCTGCTGGGACTGACGCTGGTGCTGTTCCTGATCCAGAAGTATGTGCTGGAGAAGAAGACGGCAGCCACGCTGACCGGTAAGGCCTCCAGGGGCCGGATGCTGATTGAGGACAAGAGCGTCCGTTATCCGCTGACGGTGCTGTGCACCGCGGTTTCCGTTTTTGTCATCCTGATGTATATCGCGGTTCCCTTCGGGGCGCTGTTCAAGCTGTGGGGCAGGGATTACTCCCTTTCCTTCAAGTGGTTTGAGCAGATGTTCCGGGAGGGCGGATGGAAGGCGTTCAAGGATTCCTTCGTGCTCTCCATCATCGCTGCTCCTGTGACAGCGCTGCTTTCCATGATTATCTCGTATCTTGTGGTCAAACGGAAATTCAAAGCCAAAGGCTTTATCGAGTTTGTATCCATGCTGGCCATGGCTGTTCCCGGAACCGTGCTGGGTGTCGGATTTATCCGCGGATTCGCAGGAGGCGTTTTCCGGACCGGTTTCCTGCAGGGCATTTACGGTACGGGCCTGATCCTGGTCATCGTCTTTGTGGTGCGTTCCCTGCCTGTCGGTACCAGAAGCGGTATCTCCGCCCTGCGGCAGATTGACAAATCCATTGAGGAATCTGCCTATGATATGGGCGCGGGCAGCGGGAAGGTGTTCATGACCGTGACGCTGCCGCTGATCAAGGATTCCTTCTTCTCGGGTCTGGTGACCACATTCGTGCGGTCCATCACTGCCATCAGCGCGGTGATCCTGCTGGTGACGCCAAGGTTCCTGCTGATTACCTGCCGCATCAACGAATACGCGGAGAAGGGTGAATACGGCGTTGCCTGTGCTTACGCCACCATTCTGATCATGATTACCTACGCGGCAATCCTGATTATGAACACAGTTCTGAAATACTTTGGCACGAGCAAAAAGATCAAGGGAGAGGTGAAGTGATATGGCAGCGAACAAGAAAGAACCCAAAGGCGTACGCCTGGATCATATTTCCAAGATTTACAAGGATCCCAAGACGGGAAAGGATTTCTACGCCGTCCATGACGTGGCCCTGGAAATTGAGCCCGGCAGCTTTGTGACGCTGCTCGGACCTTCCGGCTGCGGCAAAACGACAACCCTGCGGATGATCGCAGGATTTGAAAGCCCGGACGAGGGTGAAATCTACCTGGGCGGTGAACCGATCAACGAGCTGACGCCCAACAAGCGCGACACGGCCATGGTTTTCCAGAGCTACGCGCTTTTCCCGCACTACAATGTGTTTGACAACGTGGCCTACGGACTCCGCCTCCGGAAGGTACCGAAGGAAGAGATCAAAGAAAGAGTCACAAATATCCTGAAGCTGGTGGAACTGTCCGATATGGAACAGCGGATGACCAACCAGCTTTCCGGCGGACAGCAGCAGCGCGTGGCACTGGCGAGGGCGCTGGTTGTGGAACCGGGCGTGCTGCTTTTCGATGAACCGCTGAGCAACCTGGACGCCAAACTGCGGGTGCAGATGCGTACGGAAATCCGGCGGATCCAGCAGGCCCTGGGCATTACGGCCATTTACGTAACCCATGACCAGAGCGAAGCCATGGCCATCTCCGACAATATCATCCTGATGAAGGGAGGCGTCATCGCCCAGATGGGTTCCCCGACAGAAATCTATTACCATCCGAACAGCGAGTTCGTGGCTGACTTCATCGGTGAATGCAATTTCCTGCCGTGTACGGTTACCGGCAGGGAAGGCGGAGAAGTGATCGCGGATGTTTACGGTCATCCTGTGAGGGTGCTTTCCGAAAAGGAAACAACCGGCAGCGCCGAGATTGTCCTTCGCCCGGAGGCCATCGAGATCGCGGACCAGGGACAGCTTCCCTGCAAGGTGGAACTGAGCTGCTTCATGGGCTCCTACCAGAATTACCATGTGCGGGTGGGCGATACGCTTGTCAAAATCGCGGATAACTGCCCGATCGGACGGAAAACCTATCAGGTGGGGGACGAGGCATACATTTCCTTCCGCAGCGAGTGCGCGCACCTGCTGAACACCTGATCCGGAGAAAACCAGACAAAATGACAGAGCCGGCCAAGATGGCCGGCTCTGCTTTTATGGGGGAGAAGAAAAAGGGAAGGTCATACGGAATCCCGCTCAATGAGGCGGGAAGGGAGCAGAACGCGCTTGGGAAGGGTTGTATCCCCGCGGACCCGGGCGGCAATAATCCGGGCAGCGGTGATTCCCATTTCAACGGCGGGGACATCAATGGTGGTCAGCGGCGGATTGGCGTACTGGCTCATCTCAATATTGCTCATACCAATGACAGCGACCTGGTCCGGAACGCGGATGCCCAGCTGATACAGGGCACGCAGGGCGGCCATAGCCATGAGGTCGCTGGCGGCATAGAAGGCGGTGGGCAGGCCGTGCTCGTGATATGTTTTTTCTACCAGGGCGACACATTTCCGGTCGTCCCAGTCGCAATTCAATACCCATTCGGGCTTCACTTCCAGCCCGAGATCCGCCATGGTTTCGAGGTAACTGCGGTAACGGCGCGAACGTTTCAGCGGGGCATTCCCGACGCTGCCGCCGATGTAGCCGATGGTCCGGTGGCCTTTGCTGTAGAGGTATTCCACGGCCATTTTGCTGACACGGAGATGATCGTATTCCACATTATCGATGGGCATGTGGCCTGTATCGATTCCGACAATATGCGGGATAAGGGAATGAAGCTGCTCGAAAAGCGGCTCGGAGAGGGGACGCATCATGATCAGCCCGGAAAGCCCGGCGCCCAGGAGGCGGCTGAGAATGGCCTGGTCCTCTAGCTCCTGCTCTGTCTGGATGACGGATATCGTTCCGCCGAGACGGGCGAGTTCGTCCTCAATGCCGCTGAGAATGGCAAGATAATACGGATCGCTGTACTTTCCCTTGGTGGTAGCCAGCAGCACGCCGACGGAGAAACCGGATGTTTCAGCCTGGCGGGCGGCAGGACGTTTTTTGACAGGAGCCTGGTAACCCAGCTCCGTCACGGCGCGCAGAACCCTCTCCCGCGTTTCATCGGTGGTCTTGTATATCTGATTGTCATTCAGAATACGGGAGACCGTGGCGGGGGAGACGTTGGCCAGCCGGGCCACATCGCGGATGTTTGCCATAAAGCTTCGTCCTTTCTGCAAAGAAGGCCTGAAACAAAACAATACACAGGAGAAAGCATCCGAAAAGAAACATGATCAAACAGGACGGATGATTCCTGTAACTACCTTAATCATAGAGGAAGAAACACAGTGTGTCAAGCTGTTTATGAAACAAAAATGTTTTTGTTTCGTGCTTATATAATAATGATAAAACTGGAAAAAATGACCAAAATTGTCTGTTGACAGGGGCTGAAACATATGCTATTGTTTAGTAAACAAAAACAAAAGTTTCATCGGAGAGACCGGATATGAAGTTTGTATTAATCGGTGCAGGGCAGCGGGGAATGATCTACGCGAAATATGCCCTGGAAATGGGACATGAGATCGCTGCTGTCGCGGAAACGGATGAGGTGAAGCGCCAGATTGCCGGCGATCTGTTCGGCATTCCGGCGGAATACCGTTTCGTGAACGGGGGAGATCTGCTGGACCAGCCGAAGCTCGGAGACGCCGCCATCATCGCGACGATGGACCGGGACCATTTCCGGGAAGCGGTTCCGGCCATGGAAAAGGGCTATCACCTGCTGCTGGAAAAGCCGATTTCGCCGGATCCGGCGGAAACGCTCGCTATCGAGGAAACTGCCGTCATAACCGGCCGGCATGTGACAGTGTGCCATGTGCTTCGGTACAGCCCCTTTTTCAGGGCGCTCAAAAAGGCGGTTACGGACGGGAAAATCGGCCGGGTGATTACCATCCAGCATAACGAGAATATCGGCAATTTCCATATTGCCCACAGCTTTGTCAGGGGCAACTGGAGAAGAAGCGACCTGGCCAGCCCGCTGGTGATGCAGAAATCCTGCCATGACATGGACCTGCTGGTCTGGATGACAGGAAGCAAATGCGAAAGCATTTCCTCCTTCGGAGACCTGACCTATTTCAAGGCAGAAAACGCACCGGAGAACGCGGCGGAACGCTGCGCGGAATGCCCGCTGAAGGACAGCTGCCGGTTCAGCGCTTACCGCTGCTATCTGCCGATTGCCGGTGAGTGGCCGGCTACAGTGCTGACAGAAGACCAGAGCGACGAAGGCCTCCGGGAAGCGATCCGGACCGGACCGTACGGCCGCTGCGTATACCACTGCGACAACAACGTGTGCGACCATCAGGTGTCTATTCTCCGTTTCGCAAACGGGGTTACCGCAACGTTTAACCTGAGCGGATTCACCAACAGGATGACCCGGACGATCAAGATCATGGGTGAAAACGGAGAGATCCGTGCCAGCGAAGCTGACAATGTGATTGAGATCACCCGCTTCGCAAGCAACTGGAAGGAAGAGGCTGAGACCGAGATCATTCATCCGGAGGAAAGCACCAGCGGACACAGCGGCGGAGACAGCGGCATTGTGGAAGACTTCCTTTCCATGCTGGAAGGGAAACTGAACGAATCCGCCACGGATATCCATGAATCGGTTGAAAGCCACATGATGGCCTGCGCGGCAGAAGAAGCCCGGCTGACAGGAAAGGTGATCCGCATCACAGATTTCCGCCGGAAGTATGAAAGGACAGCGCAGGCATGACAACCGAAAGACTGAACGAACTGCTTCAGGTTACAGGAAACATCATCCCTGAAGCGATGGAAGAACACATCAGCGACCTGGAGGCGGATGAAAAGGAACTGCTGCCTCGGGAGATCCTCCTCAGTGTGCTGGAAACGAACCATGTTCCGGCAGACAGGCAGCAGGCGCTGCTGGAGGCGCTGGACGAGGCAAACAAAGTACCGGAACTGGTGGAGCTTGCCCGCATCATGGCAAAAGACGCGGTACGGGGGCTGGTCCGGTGCCACGCGGTGGAATTCCACCAGCCCAGGCCGGAATGCCTGACCGGGTTTGCCAAAGAGGCATACGCGTTCCTGTATACCCAGCTGTGCGTACTGGAAGGACGGAAAGCCCTGCGGGAGCGGGGAATTCCGGAAGAATACGACGCGGATATTCCGGAACGGATGACCCGGAAGCAGCTGAAGAAATACGTTGAGACCGGGGATATCAGTTTTGACGATTACCCCTGGGATATGAACTTTTACTGCTGCCAGATCTTCTTCCTGGACCGTTTCTACTTTATCCCTTACCGCTGGGGCGGATCCCCGGAAGCCTGGCGGAACACAGAAACCGGAGAAGTGACTGCCCTGTGGCACGCGGGGGTCAGGATCCGGCAGGACGGCCAGATTGACGGCGTGAACGATGTTTATGATCCGGAAGCCTTTACCACCGTATTTGAGGAAACGGAGGACACCGTAAAAGGCAACCGGGTCCTGCCGGAAGGACTTGTTTCACAGGAAGTCGTTACACTGGACAAAAGAACCTGGCGCAAAGCGCTGGGAGATGACGATTTCCTGCTGGCACTGCATATCCCGGGCGGGGAAGGCTACACGCCGGAACGGGTGAAAAGCAGCTGCGAAAAGGCGCTGGCCTTTTATGACCGGTATTATCCCGAGTATCACTATATCGGGTTCTGGAGCGAAAGCTGGCTGTATGATCCGGGCCTGAGGGAAATTGTTAAGCCGGACCGGAACATTGTCCGGGTTCAGCGGCAGTTCTACTGCTACCCCGTGGAGGAAGGAGACCGGATGATCCGCCTGGAGGTTCTGGGAGACGAGCGCGCGGATTACCGGAAACTGACGCCGAGAAACAGCCTGGAACGCGGTATGTTTGAAGTATGGGCCCGGGGAGACCGGTTCCATACCACGGGTATGTTCCTGCTGCGGGAAGAGGTTCCGCGGATCGGGGAAAACCCTTACGAAACCTGAACAGATGAAAAAGAAAGGAGGAGAGATTCATGCAGAAGACAATCCTGCCCACGAAACGCGGTTTCCGCTGGGAAATGAAGCATAACCGGACGCTGTACCTGATGTGCATACCGGCTCTGCTGCTGCTCCTGGCGTTTTCCTACCTGCCCATGGGCGGCATGTATATGGCCTTCACCAATTACAATGTGAAGGACGGCATCTTCGGATCCCCCTTTGTGGGATTTGAGAATTTCTCCTATTTCCTGAACGGCAATCCCTATTTCTGGAAAGCAGTGAGGAACACACTGTTCATCAACTTCTGGGGACTGATCTTCGGGACAATTGTTCCGATTTCCATCGCCATCGCGATGAACGAGGTGAAGAACGGACCTTTCAAGAAAATCAGCCAGAGCGCGATGTTTTTCCCTTACTTCCTGAGCTGGGTGGTTATCGGCGCTGTTTTGTACGGTTTCCTGACGGCCAATTTCCGGATAGACCGGAAAACAGGCGAACTAATTACAACCGGCGCCAACGGGGTGGCAAACCGTGCCCTGATGGTTTTGGGAGCCAAACCCATCCGGTGGTACGCGGAAGCAAAATACTGGAGAACCATCATCATTTTCCTGGATGTGTGGAAATGGGCCGGTTACAACTCCATTGTTTATATGGCGGCCATGGCCCAGTTTGACGGCAGCCTGTACGAGGCCGCCACCATCGACGGGGCCAGCCGGTTCCAGCAGATCCGGTATCTGACGCTTCCCATGCTGAAGTCCACTGTGGTGGTCCTGACACTGCTGAGCATCGGCAGGATCTTCTACGGCGACATGGGAATGATCTGGGGCCTGGTGGGCCAGAACGGTACGCTGCTGGATGAGGTTTCGGTTATTGATACCTATGTCTATACCTCCATGCGTACGATGGGATTCGGCTTCAGCAGCGCCATCGGCCTGTGCCAGAGCATGATGGGTCTGATCCTGATCATCCTTGCCAATGCCCTGGCAAAGAAGATCAACGACGGGGAGGGACTGTTCTGATGAGTACGATTATTCATTCCAAACAGCACCATCCCGGCCACATCCGCCAGACCAGCGCAGACCGGTGGGCGAAAATAATCGCCTACATCATTGTCGGGTTCTTCGGCCTGATCTGCCTATATCCGCTGCTGCTGACAGTGGTGGTCAGCTTTACGCCTGATGAAACAGTTGTAAAGGAAGGATACCGGCTGATCCCCAGCCAGTTATCGCTGAATACCTATACCTACCTGTTTGATCAAAGCGGCGGCAGGATCGCAAAATCTTACCTTGTAACGATTTTTATCACGGCTGTCGGCACATTCGGCTCCATGCTGGTTACCTGCATGATTTCCTACGCCATCAGCCTGCGGGAAATGAAATACAGGAACGTGATCGCGTTCATCTGCAACTTTACCAGTATCTTTTCCGCGGGACTTGTTCCCTGGTATGTGATCTGCACCAAATGGTACGGGCTGCATAACAATATCCTGGGGCTGATCCTGCCGATGATGTTCAGCGTATGGAACATGTTCCTGATGCGGACCTACTTCAAGGCCATCAGTCCAAGCCTGTATGAAGCTGCGAAGATTGACGGAGCCGGGCATATGACGATCTTCTTCCGGATCGCCCTGCCGCTGAGCGTTACGGCGCTGCTGACGGTCGGAATGATGTATGCCCTGTGTTACTGGAATGACTGGTGGCATGCGCTGATGTTCATTGAAGACAGGGATCTGTTCCCGCTGCAGTATTTCCTGTACAAAATGATGTCGAATGTGAACGCGATCAACAGCGGCCGTGTTCCGGCAGGCGCCGCGGCCGGCCTCAAGCTTCCCGCGGAGACAGCAAAGATGGCTGTCACGATTGTCACCATCGGGCCGATCATCTTCCTGTACCCTTTCATCCAAAGGTACTTTGTACGGGGTATTCTGACGGGAGCGGTCAAGGAATAACGGACAGCGTGATCATAGCGCGCTGACAAAAAAGATTCATAATGCGTTAAGCATATTATGAAAATAGAAGGAGGGTAAACACATGAAGAAACTGTTGGCAATGGTACTGGCGCTGACGCTGGTGCTGACCCTGGCTGTGCCGCTGATGGCGCAGGCAGACGAACTGGAGGAAATCACGATCCTGTATCCCGGTGAAGAAACCGACGCGTTTTCCGAGTTTATTAACGGCGCCTTTGCCGAAAAGGTGAAGGAAGACCTGAATATGAAGGTGAATTTCCGGTTCCTGAGCTGGGATTCCTACTGGGACCAGAAGAAAATCCTGCTGGCGGCCAATGAAACCATCGACCTGTACTGGGACGGACTGCCGGACCTGTCCAGCATGGTAAACAACAAGGAAGCCCAGCCCCTGGACGATCTGATCGCCAAGGCCTGGCCGGACTACATGAAGGACGTTCTGCCGGAAACCCAGATGAACGGCGGCAAGATCAACGGTGTCCAGTACGGCATTCCGTCTGCTTACGCGCCGTCCTCCGCCATGTTCCAGTTTGTCTGCCTGCGGCAGGACCTGCTGGAGAAAGTCGGCATGACCGAAGTAAAGACGGCCGAGGACCTGCGTGAATACGCCGAGCGCGTGCAGGACCAGTTCCCCGAATTCCGCGGCCCCGGGGACATCATCTTCAAGCCCCTGACCCGTTATTTCGCCGATGAACAGTATTTCTGGGTCGCGTACCAGGATCTGGTGGTCTTCGGTGAGGATACCCATAAGGCTTACAGCTATGCCCACACCGACGCCTTCAAGAAGGTAGCCCAGTATAACAGAGAAATGTTCCTGGACGGCCTGTACCAGGATGAACTGGCCATCAAGTACAACGAACGTGAGTCCCGCGTGCAGACCGGCCTGTACCTCTGGGTGGAAGGCTCCCTGGCCAAGGACCTGGAGATCGGAAACAAGGTGAAGACGGCTGATCCCAACGCTGTGATGGGTAACTACCTGCTGGCGCCGGAAAAGCCCCGTTACATCAACACCGCCGGCGGCGAAGTGCTGTGCATTCCGTATTCCGCCAAGAATCCTGAAGGTGCCCTGAAGTTCCTGGCTTGGCTGTGGGGCAGCCAGGAGAACTACCTGTTCTGCCTGTACGGCGAGAAGGGCAAGGACTGGGACCTGGACGAGAACGGGGGACTGGTGCTGATCAGTGAGACCGCGGCCGGAGAAGGATTCTTCTACGAGTGGATGTTCCGGAACGCCAACTATCAGGTGTTCTCCAGCGATGTGAGCAAGGAATACATCGAGAACTATCTGAACTGGGACAATGACGCTCAGGTTTCCGCCATGTTCGGCTTCAACTTCAATGACGAAAATGTCAAGCTGATCCAGACTTCCTGCTCCGAAGCATGGAAGAAACTGGCTCCCATCCTCTACGGATATGTGGACTTTGATGAGAACTATCCGGCAGCCATTGCCGAACTGGAAGCGGCCGGCATCAACGAATATGTGGATGAAGTGAACCGCCAGCTGGAAGAGTTCATGGCCGGGAAATAAGCAATTAACCTGAAAACCGAAAACACAGTCACTGCCGGCAGGAGGAGGGCTCCTCCTGCCGGTGTTTTGCGAAAAAAACCTGAAAGCGGTGAAAAACCATGCGTGAAACGGCGGAACAGTTCCGCACGGAAGGAACCATTATCCGGTGCGTACCTTTCGGATCCGGCCATATCAACCAGACCTGGCTGGTGGTGACCAACCAGCCCCATCTGTATATCCTGCAGCGGGTCAATACAGAGACCTTCCGGGATCCGGAAGGCCTGATGAGCAATATCCTGATGGTAACGGGACACCTGCGGAAAAAGGACCCCGATCCGCGGCACGTGATGACACTGGTAAAGCTCAGGGACGGAAGGGATTATATCCTGAACGACCGGAAAGAACTGTGGCGGATGTATGAGTATGTGACCGGCGGGGTCTGCCTGGACAAGGCGGAGACTGCGGCGGATTTCCGGAACAGCGGCGCTGCCTTCGGCACATTCCAGAAGCAGATGGCTGATTTTCCCGCGGACAGGCTGACAGAAACCATTTCTGGATTCCATGACACGCCGAACCGCTACCGGGCCCTGCATGAGGCCATCCGGGAAGACCGGGCCGGGAGGGTAAAGACCGCAGGGCCTGAAATCAACTTTATGCTGGAAAGGGAAGCGGGAGCAGGCCTGCTGCAGCAGATGCTGAAAGCCGGGGAACTGCCGCTTCGCGTGACGCATAACGACACGAAACTGAACAATGTCATGCTGGATGAAAAGACAAGGAAGCCGCTGTGCATCCTGGACCTGGATACGGTGATGCCGGGACTGGCGGCCAATGATTTCGGCGACTCCATCCGTTTCGGCGCGTCTACCGCTGCGGAAGATGAAAAGGATCTCCGGAAAGTGCACATGGACCTGAATCTTTACAAGGCCTATGCGGAGGGGTTCCTGGGCACCTGCGGAGACAAACTGACGAAGAATGAAAAGGAAACACTGCCGGACGGGGCACGGATCATCACACTGGAAAACGCGGTGAGATTCCTGACGGACTACCTGAACGGCGATACCTATTATCATATTGAGCGGCCGGAGCATAACCTGGACCGGACCAGAACCCAGATGGCACTGACCGCGGAAATGGAAGAAAAAGACGGCATCATCCGACAGATGATGAACGGGATCTGAACGGAGGCATAAAATGATTCAATTCGGTACCGGCGGCTGGAGAGCCGTCATCGGAGACGGGTTTACACGGGAAAACATCCGGAGGGTGGCCGGGGCGCTGGCCCGCAGAATGAAGCAGGAGGAATGCGCGGAAGAAGGCCTGTGTGTCGGATACGACAGGCGCTTCCTGAGCCGCGAAGCCCTGATCTGGTTCTGCGAAGTACTTGCCGGGGAAGGCGTGACCGTCTGGTTCGTCAACATGAGCTGCCCGACACCGCAGATCATGTTTACGGTGAAGGAAAGGAAACTTCCTTACGGCGCAATGGTCACAGCCAGCCACAACCCGGCTGTCTGGAACGGGATCAAGCTGTTCACGGCCGGCGGAAGGGATGCCGCGCAGGATGTGACGGAAGCCATCCAGCTGACAGCAAACCAGCTGACAGAAGACGAAATACACAGCATGGATTTTGAAGCGGCAAAGGCGGCCGGCATCATCAGGATCATCGATCCGCGGGACGCCTATCTCGATTCCATCCTGAAGCAGGTGAACACGGATGCCATCCGGAAACGCAGACTGCGGATTGTGCTGGACCCGATGTTCGGCGTGAGCCTGACCGGCCTGCAGACCATTCTGTATACCTCCCGGTGCGACGTGGATGTAATCAATGACCGCCATGACGCTTTCTTCGGCCGCCATCTGCCGGCACCGAATCCGGACACCCTGGTGGACCTGCAGTACGCAGTGAAGGAGCATAACGCCGACGTCGGCATTGCCACGGACGGCGACGCGGACCGGCTGGGCATCATTGACGAAAAAGGCAATTACATCACCGCCAATGAAACACTGGCACTGCTGTATTCCTATCTGCTGGAGCAGAAGGGATGGAAGGGCCCGGCGGTACGGAACATTGCCACCACGCACCTGCTGGACCGGATTGCGGAAGCTCACGGGGAGACCTGCATTGAGGTGCCTGTGGGATTCAAACATATCTCCGCGGGCATGGAGACCCATGATGCGCTGATCGGTGGTGAATCCTCCGGCGGCCTGACGGTGCGGGGACATATTGCCGGCAAAGACGGCCTGTATGCCGCCAGCCTGCTGGTGGAGATGCTGAGCGTCAGCGGCAAAAAACTGAGCGAACTTGTGCAGGACCTGTATGACCGTTACGGTGAAATGCACTCCGCTGAATATGACTGGGCCCTGACGCCGGAAAAGAAGGAAGCCATTCACAAGCTGGTCATGGAGGAGAATAAGCTTCCGTCCTTTGAGCAGACTGTCGTCCGGGTCAACTACATGGACGGATGCAAAGTCTATTTTGAAAACGGATGGGTGATTGTCCGGCCTTCCGGTACGGAACCGCGGATCCGTATCTTTGCGGAAGCACCGACACAAAAGGAAGCGGAAGCGCTTGTCCGGAAAATGGCTGATTTTACAGGACTGGCATAATACAGGAAACAGAAAGGCCGGGAACCGTATCTTTGCGGTTCCCGGTCTTTGTATTACGGAAATTATTCATTCAGAAGGATCTGGTATGTATTGAGAACGCCTTCATCGTAAGTGCTGCCATCCGAAAGGAAGTACATACGCTCCAGAGAACCGTCCTGTTTTGTATAATCGACGATAAACACTTCGCCCGCACTGATATCCATGATGTAGTTGTGGGCCGGAAGATAATTGCCGGTGCGGGGAGCATCCTTCAGGTCCTCATAGGCATTTTCCACACGCCGGAAGGCCCGAGTCAGATACCCTTCAGCCCATGAGATGTCCTGACTGCCGAAGAAGGAAGCCTGATATTCCTTTCCGTTCAGGGTCACCGTATCCGTGCTGATGATGTCAGCTTTTGTCAGGTCGGTTGAAGAAACAAGGGTTCCGTAATGATTCCTCAGCTGAGCGGCCATACAGGGAACGGAACCGGTTATATCACGGGAAAACAGGCCTGTATGGGCGGAACCGTATATTCCCATAACGTCCTTCTGACCCAGTTCATTATAAACCCGCAGGAAATTCTCCACCATCTGGTTTTCCCGGTAAACAAAGGCGGAGTTCTTGTTTTCAGCCTGCATGGTGTAGTAGGTGATGCCCTGTCCGATTATTTCCTCCGCCAGACGGTATTCCTCACTGTCTTTCCTGCCTTCTGATTCCAGAAGTGTAATATAGCGTAAACCGGCCGTGTAATACAGATGACCGACATCTGTTCCGTGAAAAACCGTTTCAGGAAAGTCGG
The DNA here is from genome assembly GCA_017615475.1 of Clostridia bacterium. Taxonomy (GTDB): domain Bacteria; phylum Bacillota; class Clostridia; order Christensenellales; family Aristaeellaceae; genus Aristaeella. Next base: position 25,797 of record JAGAAC010000002.1, on the reverse strand, counting down.
CTTTTATTCTGCGATAGAAATCAAGAACGCAGGGGGCATGGGCGTCCGTTCCTTCAATGTCAGCATAAAACTGTTCGAGAATCTCATCTGAATCCGCATGCATCCACAGGTTCAGGTATTCAGCCACGTAGAAAGGAAGCTCAACGAAAAGATCACGCATTCCGTCAGCATAGCAGTCAGACCAGGCTGCCAGTTCCTTTTCCAGGCAGCCGGGATCCGCGTGAGATTCACCGTAAAGCATGATCTTTCCCGACGCGGATGTTTCCGCGTGAACGGGGACAATACAGCAAAGGAACAGCATACAGACAGAAAGCATGGCAGAAAGCAGTTTTTTCATCATTCAGACCTCCGCAATAAAATAAGGGTAGGAAGGAATCAATCCTCCTGTATATATGTTCATGATAGCAAGCCGAAAAGACAATAAACACCTTCTGTTTGAAAAGATAGAACCACCTATTCAACGGGATTCAGAAAAAAAGCTTCCCGTTCGGGAAACTTTCTGCGGCAGGGGTGGCATTATCCGCCGTAAAGCTCCAGCAGGATCTTCTGTGCCTCGGTCCTGTGTTTTTCCATATCCCGGTAGAGGGCAAACTGCGCCCGGGCTCGGTCCAGGTTCTGACCGGGGCGGTGAATCTTAAAATACACATCTCCGTTCAGGTGATCAGCCAGGAAACGGAGCCCGTTCTCCAGCGTCATGATCCGGGCACCGGCTTCCAGGGAAAGCAGTTCATCCCGCGAGAGGATTCCTTTCAGCTGAGACAGGAAACCGCGGGAGAAAGCCCTGTATTTAGGCAGCTCCAGATGAATAAGATCCAGGTTCTGCTCATCCTCCGCCGCACTGCAGGCGCCGACCCGGATGGCGTCGCCGAAGTCATAAGCCAGAAGCCCCGGCATCACCGTATCCAGGTCAATGACACAGACTGCCTTTTCCGTCTGTTTATCCAGCAGGACATTGTTGACCTTGGTATCATTGTGCGTTACGCGGAGCGGAAGTTTCCCGGCGGAGAGGGCATCCGTGAGCACCCTTGTTTCCGCCGCACAGGACCGGGCAAAAGCCATTTCCTCCGGGATATCCTTCAGGCGGTCCAGGGGATCGTTTTTGGCAGCGTCCTCCAGCTGGCGGAGCCGGGACGGTGTGTCATGAAAGGCATGAATCGTCTCATGCAGCGATGAGGCGGGGAAATCGTCCAGAAGCCGGGCAAAACGGCCAAAAGCACCGCCGCACTCCTCCAGGATGTTCAGGTCATCCGGAAGCTCGGGACTGAAAGTGTCCGGCACAAAAAGCATAACACGCCAGATCTGGCCTTCCGGATCCTCCGCATAGGCCTCACCGGAACGGGAGGAAACCAGGGTGATGGTTTCACGATCCGGGTTTCCGCCTTCCGCGGCGATTTTTCCGCGCAGAAAGGCGGTGACTCGCTGCATGTTTTCCATGACATCCTTCGGACGGGTGAAAACATAGCTGTTGATGCGCTGCAGGATATACTGTTTCCCGGTTCCGGCGATACGGATCAGGAAAGTGTTATTGATATGGCCGTTGCCGAAGGGAACCGCGGAGCGTTCTCCTTCCGGCAGGGCAAAGGCATTCAGGATTTCAGGACAGTTATTCATATTAACCTTTTACTCCTCCTGCGGTCAGGCCGGCGGCCAGGTGTTTCTCGATGAGCATGAAGAGGATGATGACCGGAACCGTTGCCAGCAGGGCTGCCGCAAACAGGTACTGCCATTCAATCATGTTGAAGGAGGAAAACTGGGTGATGCCGACGGTGATGGGTTTGTTTGTCTGGGTGGAGATCAGCACCGTGGAAACCGTATACTCGTTCCAGGCGTTGATAAAAACGAAAATCAGGGTTGTAACAATACCGGGGGCAGCCATGGGCAGCAGAATACGGAGCATGGCACCCAGGACGCTGCAGCCGTCTATACAGGCGGCCTGTTCCATTTCTGAGGAAATGGAGACGAAGGTGCCCCGCAGCAGCCAGATGGCGAAGGCCTGGTTGAACGCCGCGTTGATGAACATCAGGCCCATGAGGGTGTCGTTCAGGTGCAGGGTGTTCATCAGGCGGGAAATACCGACCAGCAGCACCACCGGGGAGAACATCTGGCTCATGATGACGAAACCGAGATAGGCTTTCTTTCCCCGGAAATCCATGCGCGCCATGGCATAGGCGGCAGGAATGCCGCAGAGCAGGGCGATGATTGTGGCACCCCCTGAAATCAGGAGGGAATTCCCGAGGTACCGCAGCACATTGCGTTTCAGGATATCCCCGAGATTGCTGAAAACCCAGCGGGAGGGAAGGATCCGGAGGAAATACATGTCTGTCGTTTCCGTGTTGCTGCGGAAAGCAGTGATGAACATGACAAAGAAGGGATAGAGTATAAACAGCGAGAACAGGATCACGCTGACATAAAGCGCAACGCGCAGAAGAGTCTTTTTCAGGGGCCTGCAGGCTGCCAGGACAGAGGCGCAGACAGTGATAAACGCAGGCAGGAGCAGCAGGAAGGGCGCCGCACAGATATTGTATTTCAGCGCGGACAGCATCGAATCCAGCTGATCTCCGGCGGTGCTGCCAAAAAGGAAACGATCCAGCGCCGGACGGAGACGGTCCAGGGCAGCGGTGTCACCGCCTGACTGCGCCAGGGCTGCCGTTCGGGACAGGTCCAGGTTCAGCCGGTTGAAAATGACCGGGATCAGGAAGAACGCAGCCAGGGAAAACGCAAAGGAAGCGATGCCCAAAGCCCGGTTTCCGCTGAACGATGAACAGAGTGTCAGCAGCCACGCGGCGGCGGACAGCACCAGAATCAGAGCAAGCAGGTAAGAAGAGGGAAGGCCGGCAGACAGCAGGTTCCAGCCGCTGCGGCTGTTGGCGGCGCAGATGGTGAAGATGACGAGGGAAGTGGTTTCATTTTTGCTGTTGACGCGCTCGATGACCTGCTCCTCAATCACCGCGTCTGTTCCCTGGGTACGGAAATCTTCGAGCTGAAGCTCCACTTCCTGCCGGACGGTTTTATATTTTTCATCCCCCACAAAGGTGTTGGGAGAACGTTTGACATACAGCTGGGATGAGAAACGCAGGAAGGTGAGGGAACAAAGGAGTATTGTCAGGAGCAGCGCGGAAAGAATGAGCAGCAGGATCCTGCGGCGGGGGACCGGATTGGCGGAAAGCGTTTTCATTAGAGAGAATCCTCCTTCCGCATGGTCATGAGCATATAGCAGCCGGAGGCAACGCACAGGATCAGGAAACCAATCACCGAAAGCGCGGTGGCCGGGCCTTTGCGCTGGTCATAGAAGGCCAGCATATACAGGTAGGTGACCATGGTGTCCGTTTTGTTGGCGGGTGCGCCTTTTGTAATGGTATAGATGATGGGGAAGGAATTGAAAACATATATAATGTTCAGCACGGTGGATACCGTGAGAGACGGTTTGACAAGGGGAATGGTCACATGGCGCAGTTTGTTCCAGAAGCCGGCACCGTCCACGGTAGCTGCTTCATAGTAGGAGGCGTCAATGGACTGTAAACCGGAAAGAACGGTAAAGGTGACGAAGGGGATCGTGACGATGATGCCGACAGCGCACTCCCAGATGAACTCAATCTGGTAGGAGGCGCGCCAGTTCACCGCATTCTGCAAAAAGCCAAGATTCAGCAGGATGTTGTTCAGGTTGCCGTATTCCATCTTGATGATGTAGTTCCATACGGAAGCCTGGATAACAAGGGAGGCGGCCCAGGGAAAGACCATGATCGACCGGGCGATTTTCCGGCCGCGGAAGGGCTGGTTGAGGACCATGGCGCAGGTGAAACCGATCAGGGTGGACAGCCCCACAACGGAGACTACCCAGAAAGCGGTGTTCAGCATTACCTGAGGGAAGGCGGTGGAGGAAACAGCGTCCTGAAAGTTCTTCAGTCCGATAAATTCACCGACAACGCCGGCACGGCTGATGCGGCTGAAAGCCAGTCGGAAGACGATACCGATCGGAAATACAACGAAAACCAGCATCAGCAGGATGCTGGGAAGAATCCAGAGATAGGGTTCCCAACGATGACGGACAAAAACTGAACGCATGATCCTTCTCCTGTCATAAAAAGAGGGAGGCCGGGGCTACCGGCCTCCCGGATGATACGGAATTATTTACCGGTAATCTGAGCCTGCAGCGCATCCAGCAGATCCTTCACGTTTCCGCCGGTGAGCGCCTGCTGCTCGACAGCGATGACGCCCTGCTTCACGTCGTTCCATTCCGCCTTGGTGGTGGGATAGAACTTGGCGCTTCCCAGAACATCCAGCCAGGCCTGGAAGGAAGGATCGGATTCCACCAGGGCACCGACAGCGGAGTTCACAGCAGGCAGGAAGCCTTCCATGGAAACCCAGCCAACATAGTTTGCCGGATCATAGAAGAAGGTGAGGAACTTGCCGATGGCTTCATTACGGGCAGCCTGATCGGGAGCACTGTCATCCCGGAAGGCCATGATACGGTCCATAACGCCGACGGAACTGGAGGTGGCGCCTTCGTTATGCGGGAGGGCGGCGGTGCCGGGCTCCACAGTGCCTTCCTTGGACTTGATGTAGGTGGGCAGCTGGTTGGGAGCGATGATCATGGCCATCTTGCCGGCGGCAAACATATCCTGGATATCATAGCGGGTCTGGGTTGCGGGGTTCGGATTGGTGAAGCCCTTGTTAACCAGGCCGATGGCATATTCGATTGCTTCGACGTTGGCATCTGTATTCAGGGCCCATTCGCCGTTCTCATCGACGAAGCCGCCGTTGTTGCCCCAGACATAGTAGGCAAAAGCAGCCTGGCCTTCGTCCGTGGTCATGTCAATACCCCAGGGGTACACATCACCGCCGAAGGCATCCAGGATTGCCTGGGAAGCATCTTCCAGCTCAGCCCAGGTTTCCGGAACCTTGTCCACGCCGGCTTCCCTGAGCAGGTCTTCGTTGTAGAACACAGCACGGGCGGAAGCCAGGTCCGGCACTGCCCAGACGGTTCCGTCGATCACGGACTGCTCAATGAACTGCGGGAAGAAATCATTGAAGAGCTCTTCGGGGCAGTAGTCGGAAACGGGAAGCAGCAGGCCTTCATTCGCGTAGTCAGCAAACACGTCGATGTTCAGGATGTCCGGCGCGTTGTTGTTGCTGATCCGGGTGGAAACAACAGTGTACAGGTCATTCCAGGAAACAACTTCCAGGTTCAGCTTGATGCCGGGGTTGGCTTCCTCGAATTTTTTGACGAAGTTGGAGCCGTCCATTCCTTCGCCCAGGAACCAGTTCTGCGTGTTGTCACCGTACTGGGCAATGATGACGTCCAGCGTAATGTCCTCCGCATGGGCGGAAACAACCGCCAGCGACAGGAACAGAGACAGGGCAAGAATGACAGAAAGGAATTTCTTCATAGCAAACCTCCATATGATTTTTTCGCAGCGAAACCGGCTGCTTTTTGTTACAAAAAGTATACCTTTCCACGATGGCTTTGTCAATCGGAAAACGTTGATTTTCCTGCATTCCGTATACAAAAAGGACACCGAAAAAAGCCGGTTCTGATGCCGTATAAAAGGGGTTGATCACGGCTGATCCGAAACCGGAAAAGGATGCTGCTACGGCTGTCAGGATTCAGGGGTTTTGTCGTCTGCATCATTGGCCAGAATTCCGGAGAGACCGGGCCAAAGATTCCTGTCATTACCAAGGGAATGATAGGTCGGCGGGGCTGCCCGACGGCAAAGGCGCAGGGTGATGATTTCAAAAGGTCGGAAGGAAAGAGTGAAGGTGTTGTCCCTGACGGCCAGAATATCGCCGGGAACTTCCGCCAGGGAGCAAAGGCGGGCACCGCCGAAGGGGAGATGGGGATGGATAACGGCTGTACGGGAACCTCCCATGCTTTCAAACAGGCGGATGATCAGATCCCCGGAACCGTCTTCCGCCAGCTTGACGCTTTCCACAGAGACCGAGGGATCGCTGCAGGACAGCAGGCGCAGCGGAACGGAAGAACCCGGTACGGTGATCAGCGGGTCATTGAGCACCTCCGCTGCTTCGGTAACCCCGGAGGTTTCAAGCGGACCGTTCCAGGCACGGTAAACATAGATGAAACGATGGCGGCCGCGGTCCGCTTCGGCGTCCGGCCATGTCGGGGAGCGAAGCAGACTGAGGCCGATAACCCCGTCATTGACAGAAACACCGTATTTGCAGTCGTTCAGGAGAGCTGCCCCTCGGGAGGTATCCCGCAGCGCGGTCCAGGCATGGGCACAGACTTCAAAACGGTCGGTATCATACTGACGGGAACGATGGGCGGGACGGGAAAGATAGCCGAACTGGATCTGATGATCCGCCTGATCGGCACCGATTCCCGTGTCGAAAGTAACCTTCAGCAGACGGTGGCGTTCCTGCCAGTCGGCCTCAGTGATAAATTCAAGCTGTTCCTCTTCGGCGGTCAGGCGGATCCACTGGGTAATAACAGAAGAGGAAAAACGGGTGGTAATCTTCAGTTCCGCAAAAATGCCGCTGGGGCAGACGATTTCCGCTGTACAGACCGCATCAGGCGAAATTTCCCGGTGCTCTGTCCGGCTGTCCAGGTCCCAGGCGTCAAAACGGCGGGGGAGATCACGGTACAGATGGAAAACGTTGGAGCGGGAACGGATCCGTTCTCTGCCGTCCTGCAGAAGAACAAAGGAAGTCAGTTCGCCCCGGTCCGTTACCACGGCCCGGAGGTTCGAGTTTTCCAGCACGTAGCTTTTCCCCTTACGCGTGACGGTGGCCCGGCTGTGGACAGGTACCTTGGCCGGATACATCGTGACGGCGGACATGGGTTCCAGACTGGCCAGGACCAGCGCCTCGTCCTTATATTCCGCGGCCTGGAAACGGATTCCCTCCCGGGTCACAGCACCTTCGGCAAACCGGCTGTCCGCCCGGATTACCCTGGTTACCCGATGGGAGGAAGGATTGAAAACGGTGAGTCCCTGACCGTTCCGGCAGAAGGACAACAAGGCGTTTTTGGAACCGCGGAGGGCTGTATCCCTGATCCTGGCGATATCCATACGCGCTTCCTCGTAGACACGGGAAACGGAGGAGCCGGGCAGAATGTCGTGGAACTGGTTTGTCAGGAGCAGCTTCCAGTTTTCCTCCAGGGAGGCAGCCGGGTAGTCCGCACGGCCGGCAAACGCGGCCATGGCGGCCAGCATTTCCCACACACGGAGCATATGCTCCGCCCGGCGGTTTCCTTTCTTGATCAGGGCCTGGGTGGTATAAGTGCCGCGATGGCAGGGAAAATACAGCTCTCCACGGAAAACCGGCAGAGAACCGTTATCCCGTTTTTTGAGATAATCCTCCGGCGTGATCCAGTAAAGCTTCGGGGCTCCCTGCAGGTCCTTCTGGCGCCGGATCTGTTCCATGTCATCCCGGGTCGGGCCTCCGCCGCCGTCGCCATAGCCGAAGGGCAGATAGAAATCACAGCTTCCGTCCCGCTCCAGGCGGTCGACCCAGCGCCTGTGGACCGTGGCGGCATCGGTACGCGTTTCGTAAAACATGTGCAGGAAGGACGGAACCAGGGAACCATCCATGCCGCGCCACAGGAAGGCGTGGTGGGGGAAAGGCTCCGCGTCATTATAGGACCAGAAGATTTTCTGGGTGGTAAGGCCGGTCATTCCAAAGCCTTTGATGATCTGGGGAAGGGCGGCGCTGTAACCGAAGCTGTCCGGAAGCCAGGCAACCCGGCTTTCCACGCCCAGCACTTCCCTGAAATAACGCCGACCGTACAGGAACTGGCGCACCAGTGATTCACCGCCGGTAAGATTGGTGTCGGGTTCGACCCACATACCGCCGTCCGCTATCCAGCGGCCTTCCGCAACGGCTTTCCTGACTTCTTCAAAAAGCTCCGGGTAATGCTTCCGGCAGAGCTCATATTCGGCACACTGGCTTTGCAGAAAAAGCGCTTCCGGATATTCTTTCAGAAGACGCAGCTGCGCGGCAAAGGTCCGGGCTGTTTTCCGGCGGGTTTCGGCCATGGGCCAGAGCCAGGCAAGGTCCAGATGCGAATTGCCGATCACGCCCATGGATGCCGCAAAGGTCCCGTTATGCGCATGAACAAGCGGAGCCATCAGAACCCGGGCAGCGGTGCAGGCTTTCCGCCGGCTACTGACCGGCTGTTCCAGGTCCAGGGTGTCCAGAAGTTCGGTGAACCCCTTTTCAAGTGCTTCGCGGAAGCTGTCGTCGGGATTCAGGTAATGATGAACATCCCGCAGAACGGTCAGGTCCAGCCACAGCTGGTAAGCTTCCTCATTCCACCAGCCGAAGGTATTCCGGCCGACAGAGGATGCTTCTGTATGGGAAAAGCTGATTCCGTTTTCAGGAAATACAGGCCGGGACGGATGAGCCGGCAGCGGGGTGCCGCCGTAAACCTCCATGGCAACGGAAATGGTTTCACCGCCTGAAGCACATCTGCAGACGGTCTGGTCCACAATGAAATGATGGAGATGGTCAAGCCGGTCTGCCCTGCGCGTTCCGAAGGGTTCCCCGTTGACAAAAACCGTGGCTTCACCCCCGGGATTTAGATCCATGACAATCCGTTCGCCGGCAGCCTCCGGCGGAACGGTAAAGGATCCGAACATCCAGGCGTAGTCCCAGGGGCCACCCCATACGGTTCCTTCCGGCCAGGAAACACGGGATGCGCTTTCCGCTTCAGAAAGCGTCATATCCCGGTCCGCGGTGAACCCTTCCAGCGGGATCGGACCGAGGGGATGATAAAAGTCCTCTGCCAGGGCATCAATCACATGATTCAGCTCTTCGGACAGTTCATTGATCATAGGAATCTCCCTTCATATAAGCAGATGACGGGAAAGTCGGTATACGGTTCTGTCAGGCACAGGCGGGAACGCATCATTCCTTCTGTTTCCATGATACGACCATGTGCTCCTTACGGCAAGGGGAAAATATCATCATGCCGGAAGGCGGCAGGAAAAGGGGTTCACGGCAAGGCATCAAAAAACACCGGGCAAAGGCCCGGCGTGAGGGAAAACAGAATACAGGATCAGTCCAGGGTAAAGACCATCCGGACAGGATTGTGATCGGAACAGACAAACCCGTAATCCAGGGTTTCGACCGATTCGGTTTTCACATTGCCCGAAACGATAAACCCGTCGATCAGGTAGAACTGGAATCCAGCCTTTTCTGCACCGGCATAAGCGCGGTCCAGGGAGCGGCAGGTGGGGGAGGACGGATCCATCAGCAGGGCAAAATCGCTGCCGAAGGCTTCGGCATCAATGACACCGGGCTGCCACATGCCTTCATAAACCGCATAAGCGCTCTGGTCAATGTTGGTGAAACGCTGGTTGAAATCACCGCCGGCAATCACATAGTTGCCTTTGGCATATTCCTCCTGCATCAGGGAGACCAGCTGCCGGGTCTGGGCTTCCTTGCCCTCACCGGAATCATAGGCTTCCAGATGCAGGTTGATCAGCACCAGTTCCTTATCGCTTCCCCGGACGGGGAAACGGCTGACCAGCAGGCACCTTTTCAGATTGAACAGCCGGATAGGCCAGGAGAAGGGCACCGGCAGCGATATCCGTTCCGCTGTCCGCGGTTCAGCAGCGCTCAGGGTGAACAGACCGCTTTCCACGTGCCCCATGGGCGGAAGCGGAAAGGGAACAAAGAGCGTATTGAAGTTATAGGCGAAGGCTTCAGAAGCACCGGGCAGGATATCGCGGAGGACGGTCCGTTCATCCATTCCGTAGCTTCGGGCAGAACCGATATCGACTTCCTGCAGGATCAGCAGGTCCGGCTGAAGGGATTTCAGCGTATCGCGGATACCGGAGAGGTTTGTTTCCACACGCTCCTTATCCGCTGTATAGACAGAGGTTCCGCCGTCCATAAAGAAATCAGCATTATCCCCCAGCGCTCCGTAACCGCAGTTCCAGGAAACGACGGAAAGGGGTTTCCCGGTTTCGAGGACCGCTTCAGCCTGCCGGTCTGGGATGATGACCTCTGTATCAGCAGGCCTGTATTCAGCCGCGGTGAAAACACCCAGCGCCACGGCGAGCAGCAGGACCAGTGCCAGTATAACGCGGATGATCCATTTCAGGGTTTTCCCGATCATCTTCATGAATTCACCTCCGTTTTTTTATGTCCTCATTTCCTCAATGTGATACACATAATCCAGGGATTTGAGCGCCTCGATGATTTCCGTATGGGTTTTATACTTCTTCAGCATTTCACTGCTGACGGAAATAGAAATGCTGTAAACGGAAAGGCCGCTGCCGACATAAGCGGGATTCTGCTCAATTTCATCGATGGTGAGGCCCAGCCGGCGGATGACGGTAACAAAATCCTGCAGGCAGACGCTGCTTGTCAGCTCCAGGTGAACCTCAAAATGATTGGAACGGTTGTTGAAGGCAAGCTCCAGCGGCGGGAACCAGAACAGGATGCACAGCAGTGCCGCATAGGCCGCAATGGCAACGGTGTAGCAGCCGATGCCGAGCGAGATTCCGATGACGATGGAGACCCACAGGCCGACAGCGGTGGTCAGTCCCTTGATCTGGTTTTTGGAGGAATAGAATACAGAATGGACCGTGATGATGGCGGCGCCGATGATTACGCCGGCCGAAAGCAGGAAGAATCCCCTTCCGGAGGAAGCCGCGTTCACATAGCTGTCCAGGATGGCGGCCAGGGTTCCGGTGAGGAAGGCCAGCATGAAGGTACGCAGGCCGGCTGAATGACGCTTGTTGGAACGCTCCCAGCCGATGACCGCGCCAAGGAAAAGGGAGAGCAGGATGCGCAGGAAGATGGAGCCGATGGTGATATCAGCCGACCAGCTGCCCAGTAAACGCGCAATCGGGTCATTCATGATAAAAGATGAATTCATGATCAGGTGCCTCCTTCAGGAAAATGGGATAGGAACGAAATGCAGATTACTGTCAGAAAAGACTGTGCCGGGGTCCTGTACGGCGGTTACGGACAGCCTGGGGCTGCGTCTGCTCGCGGTAATACTCTTCCGCAGCCTCTGTGAAGGCGTTTTCGTTTTCTGTTTCCGGATGAACCGGCAGTTCGCTCTGGATCTTCTGGATCCGCTCAATAAGCAGTTCCAGCTCGGATTTCTTTTCGCCGGTTTCCGTTGTTTCCGGTACGGGAGCCATCTGCTCCAGCTCGTTGGAATAGGAGCCGGAAAGCCACAGGGAAAGCTTTGCGGCGCCGGGGCCGATCAGTTCATACAATACGCTGGAGGTCAGGATGATGGTTTCCAGCGCATGGCCGATTTCCCCGCCGAGTTCCCGGGCCCCCATCGCCGCCAGACCAATGGCAACTCCTGCCTGGGGAATCAGTGCCAGCCCGAGATAATTCCGGACTTTGGGCTGCTTTCCCGCAAGGCGGCAGCCGGTCCAGGCTCCCAGGTATTTGCCGAGAATACGGACCAGGAAATAGATGACGCCGATCAGCAGAAGCGGTACGGCGCCGACGCTTTCAGACTGATTGACCAGGGATCCGAGATCAAAGGAAAGACCGCTTCGGAAAAAGAAGAGCAGCAGGATGGGCGGACTGAAATAGTTCAGCTGGCGGAAAAGCCGCTCATCATCGGCGGTGTTGATATAGATCATGCCCATGGCCATGCAGCCCAGCAGGGGAGAAACATCGACCACCGCGCAGATGCCGCAGTAGGAAAAGAGAACGGCAATCGCGATAATCAGACGGTTGTCCGTGCTGCGCCGGGTGCCGATCAGCCACTTGAGCAGCAGCCCGAAGCCGCAGCCCAGAACCAGCAGGAGCAGGGTTTTTCCCAGGGGAATCAATACGGCCGAAACACGGAAACCGGAACTGGAAAAAAAGGCAGTGGCCAGTGAAATCGCTATGGAATACAGGACGAGGCCTACTACGTCATCCAGCGCTACAACCTGCAGCAGGGTTTCCACGAAATCTCCCTTCGCACCGGTCTGGCGGATGGTCATAATGGTCGAAGCGGGAGCTGTGGCGGTAGCCAGGGCGCCCAGGACCACGGAAAAGGCAAAATTGAGCCCGAGGACCAGATAGCAGACCAGGAACACCAGGATGGCAGCGCCGCAGGATTCCAGCACTGTGATGGTGATGACCTTTCCTCCATTTTTCTTCAGGGCAGATAAACGGAAAAACTCACCGGTGCTGAAAGCGATGAAAGCCAGGGCAATATCCGGCAGGAAGGAGGTTCCTTCCACAATGGTCTGCGGAATCAGGTTCAGGACATAGGGACCGGCGAGTATACCGCCGACAATATAGGCAGTAACGTTGGGAAGACGCAGCTTTTTCGTGATGCGGGTCATCAGGAATCCCGCAGCCAGCATCAGCGCGATGGAGATGATCGTTACCGGCACAGCGGAATCCCCGCTGTCCAGCCAGTTCATCCAGACGGGCATTCTTTTCACCTCCGGTGAAGCAGTGAAGAAGGATAGGGCAGTTTACAAATTCAGGCAGTGCGGAATATCAGTCATAGATGGTACGGCCGTGAGCGTCCGGGACACCGCTGAGACGATGGAAGAAGGTGTTGATGATGTCACACCATTCCCGGGCGTTGTACAGCTGCCGGTTCATGCGGTCGCGGATGACGGAGGCATCCGGTTCAGGGAAGGGAAGCGACAGCAGTTTGTCTGCCATGGAACGCGTCTCCTCCAGGCCTTCAAAATGGTCATCATAAATCCGCTGGATCAGCGTACGGCCGTCCCGCATACGGAAATCATAGGGGAGACGGTGGTAGAAGAGCAGGAACAGATCCGGACAGACGGCAGGATCCTCATATTTCCGGCGGAAGGATTCCGGATACTGATCCAGGTATCCGGTACCGGAATGCGTGCGGTCAATGCCGACGGCATTCCGGTCCGCTTTGTGATAGGTGCCCCAGAGATCATATTCATAACCGGAAGGATTGGGTCCGTAATGGTCATGCGGTGTGATCATCCAGCCGATGCCGAGGGGCGCCGTGTACTTTTCATAGGTCCGGCGGGAAGAAAGCAGCAATTCAACAAGGGTCTGCTCCTGGAGGGGGTCCAGTTCATAGGTCAGGCGGCACCAGCGGGTAACGGCAGCCGTCATGTCCACATCAGGATCCCAGGCAAGCAGGCCGAAGGTATAAAGGTTGACAGCCGCCAGGGGGTGGCCGGTGTAGTTTTCGTCATCACCGAGGTTGGAAACGGCCGCAATGGACATGATATTGTCCGCCGGCAGTTCCTCATACAGTTCCTTCCACATGGGGATCATGGTATACAGGTCGATCTGGTGGCCGGTGTATTCCTGGGCCAGCTGCAGTTCCATGGCCAGTTTTGTTTTTTTCATCCCCAGCAGGAGCGGGCTCAGGGGTTCCCTGACCTGGAAATCAAAGGGACCGTGCTTGACCTGCAGGATGACGTTGTCGGCGAAGGTACCGTCCAGGAAGGCGTAATGCTCCCAGGCAGCCTTAGGCCGGTCGGTTTTCGTATCCCGCCAGTCCTGGCGGCAGTTGTAAACGAAACAGCGCCAGACTACGACGCCGCCGAAGGGACGGAGGGCTTCCGCCAGCATATTGGCGCCGTCCGCATGGTTGCGGCCGTAGGTAAAGGGACCGGGACGGCCTTCGCTGTCCGCCTTGACCAGGAAACCGGCAAGATCCGGAACAGCGGCATAAACCCGCTTTGCCGTATCCTGCCACCAGGCACGGACAGCGGGATCCAGCGGGTCGGCGGTCGCAACCCCGTGGCGCATGGGCTGGGAAAAGTCCACAGAAACCATGAGTTTAACGCCGAAGGGGCGGAACAGATCCGCAAGCGCCGCAAGGTCGGGAAGATAATCCTCCAGCAGGAGCTGCGCGGGGTAATGCACGTTCACATTGTTGACACACAGGACGTTGAGCCCGGCGGAGGCCAGAAGCCTGCCCAGGGTACGGATCCGGTCCGCGTCATAGTCCAGGCGCCCGTTCCGGAAAAAGAGACTCCGGCCGGCGTAGCCGCGTTCGATTTCGCCGTGCGCGTTATCCCAGCAGTTGATCATCCGCAGGGCATATTTCGGTGAGGAGGAAACCGGACTGGTGATCTCCTGTCCGCAGAGGCGGTCTGTGATCAGACGGTAGGCCGCGTAAAGCAGGCCGGTGCTTCCGCCGGTCAGCAGGAAAGAACCGTCATCAAGCGGGTCAATCCTGTAAGCGTCGCCCATGGAAGCCTGTACCCGGAGTTCCGTTTTCAGGCCGGGAAGGGCGGAACCAAGCTCAAAACGTGCCAGTTCAGCAGGCGTATGAAGATCGGCAGGGATATCCTTTTTCAGTTGCCGGAGCCATAAATTCATCGGTGTAAGTCCTTTCAGGAACAATAATATGATACGGCATCCGGAAACCGGATTCTTTCATGTTCCCTGTATGCCGTTTTTATCATAATATTATACTCCTGAAATGATGTATTGAACAGTGCGGAATGACGAAAGAGGGAAAAATCTTCCGTAAAAAACAGCCGAAAGTGAAACACCTGACAAATGCATAACACACCTGAAAACGGAACAATCATTGTATTTTCATTGTTTCCGGAGTCCTGAAGAATTGACATCCAAAGAAAGCAAGTTGTAAAATTTTGCGCAAGAGACAAAGGCGTTTTCGGACAGATTGTCCGGAGACGTTGTTTTCTATTATCTTTTCTGAGAGGGTGGGAATCATATGACCAAAAAGACAAAGTGTATTCCGTGGATCCTTCCGGGGCTTCTCCTGATGAGCGCAACGGCTGTGGCTGAAGAAGCAGGCGGCGGATTCCTGGGCGGTGTTGCCAGGGTGAACAACGCCGTGGGCGCCGTTGTATGGGGGGTTCCCGCCCTGGTCCTGCTGGCATTTGTCGGCGTCCTGATGACCGTGCTGACGAAGGTTTTCCAGGTGTCCCATTTCGGCCACTGGATGAAGAAGACCATCGGCGCTGTTTTCCATGACAAGCATGTGACTTCCCATACCGCGGACAAGAGTATTTCACAGTTCCAGAGCCTGTGCACTGCCCTGGCTGCAACAGTGGGTACCGGTAACATCGTAGGCGTATCCGCGGCGATCATATCAGGCGGTCCAGGCGCTGTTTTCTGGATGTGGGTGATGGCCTTCCTGGGCATGATGACCAACTATTCCGAAAACGTGCTCGGCATTTTCTACCGCCGCAAGAACTCCAAGGGCGAATGGTCCGGCGGCGCCATGTACTACCTGCGTGACGGACTTGGCTCCAGGAAGGGCTGCAAGTGGATCGGCCTTGTGCTGGCTGGCCTGTTTTCCTTCTTCTGCCTTGTCGCTTCCTTCGGCATCGGCAATATGACCCAGGTCAATTCCATTTCTGAAAATATGGTTGCTGTCTTCGGCATACCCGGCTGGGTGACCGGAGTGGTTATCATGATCCTGGTCGGCCTGGTGGTCGTCGGGGGCCTGAAGCGGATCGCCTCCGTGACGGAGAAGATCGTTCCCTTTATGGTCATTCTGTATATGATCGGTACGATCACCATTTTCATCCTCCACATCAACCAGATTGGCGCTGTGTTCTCCTCTATCTTCAGAGGCGCATTTGGCATGGAAGCGGCAGCCGGCGGCGTGGTGGGTTACGGAATCAAGCTTGCCATCGAATGGGGTATGAAACGAGGCGTGTTCTCCAATGAAGCCGGTCTCGGTTCCTCTGTTATGGTCCACTCCAACTCCAATGTCAAGGAACCGGTCAAGCAGGGTATGTGGGGTATCTTTGAAGTGTTCGCCGACACGATCGTTGTCTGCACGCTGACTGCCTTTGCCGTGCTGTCTTCCGGTCTGATCAACCTGGATACCGGCGCACTGGTCAGTCCAACATTCACGACACAGGCGGGCGCTGTGGTCAAGCTGGAAGCAGCGAACATTGTATCCGCTGTGTTCAACCAGCAGTTCGGCTTTATCGGATCGGCGTTCATCGCGGTCTCGATCATGCTGTTCGCTTTCTCCACAGTGCTGGGCTGGAGCCATTACGGCACCAAGGCCTGCGAGTACCTGCTGGGTGAAAAGTGGACGATCATCTACCGTGTTCTCTTTGTGCTGCTCGTGTTCGGTGGTGCGACAATGGGCCAGAACCTGGCATGGCAGCTGGCTGACACGTTCAACGGCCTGATGATGATCCCGAACCTGATCGGCGTGATCGCCCTGTCCGGCGTTGTGGCGAAGATCACAAAGAATTATGTGGACCGCCACCTGCGCGGACGCCAGATTGAGCCGATGTACTCCGCATTCCAGGATATCCAGGAGGAAGAGGAAGCGGCTCCGCCCACTGATGAAGACGACTGATTTCCGAAAAAACCATCCCCGGGCTGAACGGCCCGGGGATGGTTTTTTTGCAAGTGATTGGATTATCCCATCTTCTGGACAACGAAGCATTCCGGCGCACCGGGACCGGCGTTCAGGAAGGACTGGCGAAGCACATTGAAGGTCTTGTTGGAAAGGGAGGAAAGGAAAGGAACCAGCTCATTCCGCTCCCGGTCTCCCTCCGTATGGCCGGGGTAGGCGCAGAGGACCAGCACACCGCCGGGCAGCAGGAGATCCAGCGCTTTTGTGACCGCTTCCCGGGTTGTTTCCCAGCGGGTGGTGACCGAGTGATCGCCGCCCGGGAGCCAACCGAGGTTGAACACCACAGCCCGGACGGACTCATGCACAAACTGATCCATACACTGATGGCCGCAGCAGAAGAGGCTTGCCCGGTCCGTGAACCCTTCCCGGCGGAGCAGCGCTTCGGTCGAGGCGACAGCCTGCTCCTGCACATCGAAGGCATATACCCGGCCGGCAGGGCCTACGGTCTCACAGAGGAACTGCGTGTCATGGCCGTTACCCATGGTTGCGTCAATCACAGCATCTCCCGGCTTCAAGGCCTGCATAAGGACGTCCCTTGCCAGGAACCTGGCGGATTTCAGTTCATAGCTCATGCGGATAAAACTCCTGACGTATGTTTCTGCTTAATGATCCCTGAAGCGGGTTGTTTTGTCAAGAAAAGGATGCCATGGACAAATACGGGACAGGCTTTCCGTCTTCCGCCAAAAGTCCGGTTGTTTTAAGCCGGGCTTTTTGGTATACTGACATGACGATATTTGAAAAGACTGCCGCATGGCGGAGAAATAAACAGAACAGGTGGAAAAACAGAGAATGAAACGAATTCTGACAGTTATCACGACCATTATCCTTTGCATAACAGCGGCGGCCGCGGCAGCCGAGATTCATTCCAGAGACATTGAAAACAACGGAAAAGTGACCGAGACAGTCTGGCTGGATGACAATGACCAGCCGACTACCGGACCGGAGGGTTATGCTTCCGTGCGGTATACCTATAAAAGGGAAGTCACGACAGAGGAGTACCTGGATACTGACGGACAGCCTGTGGAGACAACGGGCGGTTATTCCCGCAAAGTTGTGACCAAAGACGGAAAAGGCAATGTCATCCAGATTGATTACCAGGACCGGAAGGGCGAACGAACCCTGAACCGGTGGGGATATGCCTCGGTAACCATGTCATACACCGGGTTCGGCGCTGTCAAGCTGGTGACCTATACCGGACTGAACAAGCGGGCGGTAACCGTTCCGTCCCTCGGATACGCCTCGGTGCTGACCCAGTACAGCAACAAGACCATGACAAGCAAGACCTTCCGCGATGAGAAGGGAAACCCGGTGGATAACGCCCAGGGCTATGCCGTGATCCGGCAGAAACTGAACAAGCGTTACCAGGTGCTGAGCACCCGCTATGACCATGCGGACGGTTCCCCGGCAACAGGCCCGGACGGCTGGTTCAGGTGCGTGAAAGACCGGGATGACCAGGGAAGGGTCACCGGTATCGCTTATTATGACGTGAACAGTCAGCTGACTGACCGCGGCGCCGGATATGCCCGGGAAGAATATACCTATGAGGGCAGCAGCATTGTGAAGCTGACCCGCTATGACGCCGGCGGCGGAATCATCACCGACAAAGCCGGCGTTGCCACGCTTGTACGGGAAATGAAGGATGACAGGATCATCCGGGAAAGCTTCCTGGACAGTGAAGGAAAGCGGACCAACAACAGCCTCGGCGTGGGCGGCATTCTGTACAGCTATGACCAGCAGGGCGGGATTGAAAAGGTCATGTATCAGGATACGGAAGGAAATCCCGCACAATGCAGCGGAGGCTATGCCGGCTATCGGGATGCCCGGGATGCTGACGGCGTGACGGTCAGCCGCACCTTCCTCGGAACAGACGGCCTGGCGGCGGAAACACCTGGCGGCTACAGTGAAATCCGATATTTTTACAATGAATTCAAACAACTCTCATCCACACGCTATTATGATTTGAACGGGAAACAGGTCCAGGCCGAATAAAAGGCGGAGGAACAAAAAGATGGATACCGGAAAGCTGAAGGCACCCTATCAGATCACAGAGATTGATCCATGGCTTGCTCCCTATGGGAGTGACATTGAGCTGCGGATGGACCGGTTCAAGGAAAAACGCCGGCAGCTTGCAGGCGATGCGCTTTCACTGAAGGATTTCGCCAACGGTTATCTTTTCTTCGGCTTTCACAGGTCAAAGAACGGCTGGGTTTTCCGCGAATGGATGCCCGGTGCGGATGAAGTCCGCCTGATGGGAGATTTCAATGAATGGAACAGGGAAAGCCATCCCCTGGACCGCGGTGAAAACGGCGTCTGGGAAATTGCCCTGCAGGGAGAGGACAGCCTGAAAGAAGGGCAGAATGTCAAACTGTGGGTGCGAAAAGGGGACAACTGGTTTGAACGGCTGCCGGCTTACAGCATGAAAGTGGCCATGGATGAAAAGACGAGCATCCTGTGCACACAGGTATGGGATCCCGGAAAAGAGTATCCCTGGACGGATGACGGCTTCGCCGGAATAAAACCGGAAGCGCCGCTGATTTATGAAGCCCATGTGGGTATGAGCCAGGACCGGGAGGGAATCGGAACCTACCGGGAGTTTGCCGAAAATGTTCTGCCCCGCATCAGGGATCTGGGTTACAATACGGTACAGCTGATGGCAATCCAGGAGCATCCGTATTACGGATCCTTCGGGTACCAGGTGACCAACTTTTTCGCGGCTTCCCACTGGTACGGTGCTCCGGAGGACCTGAAGCACCTGGTAAACACTGCCCACAGCATGGGGATCCGTGTGCTGCTGGATGTGGTTCACAGCCATGCCTGCCCGAACGTCGGGGAAGGACTGCAGCTCCAGGACGGAACAGAGGACCAGTATTTCCTTGCCGGAGGTGAGGGATGGCATCCCGCATGGGGAACAAAGCTCTTCAACTACGGACGTACGGAGGTTCTGCATTTCCTGCTGAGCAACCTGAAGTTCTGGCTGGAGGAATATCACTTTGACGGATTCCGCTTTGACGGTGTCACCAGCATGATTTACCATGATCACGGCCTGGGAAGCGCTTTTACAAACTATGATATGTATTTCAACCTCAATACGGACCTGGAGGCCCTGAACTACCTGCAGCTGGCGAATGAGCTGATCCATGAGGTGAATCCGAACGCGACAACCGTTGCGGAGGATATGAGCGGCATGCCCGGCATGTGCCTGCCGATTGAGCAGGGCGGCATCGGATTTGATTACCGCCTGGCCATGGGAGAACCCGATTACTGGATCAAACTGCTGAAGGACACCCGGGACGAAGACTGGAACATGAACGGCCTCTGGTATGAAATGACAACCCGGAGACCCCAGGAAAAAATCATCGGATACTGCGAGAGCCACGACCAGGCGCTGGTGGGCGATAAAACCATTATCTTCCGTATGGCGGACGCTGAAATGTATACGGGGATGACGAAGGAGTATCATTCCCTGACGATGGACCGGGCCATTGAGCTCCATAAAATGATCAGGCTTTACACGATGAGCCTCGGCGGAAACGGTTACCTGAACTTTATGGGCAATGAATTCGGCCATCCGGAATGGATCGATTTCCCGCGGGAAGGAAACGGATGGAGCTACAAGTACTGCCGGCGGCAATGGTCACTGGTGGACAATCCCGACCTGAAATTTGCGTGGCTGAATGATTTTGACAGAGCCATGATCAGACTGGCGGGAGAAAGGAAACTGCTGGACGATCCTGCCGCTGTCAGCCTGTGGATTGACCCGGAACGGAAAATTATCAGTTTCAGCCGGGGCGGTCTGCTGTTCGTGTTCAACTTCCACAACAGCTATTCTGAACAGAGCTTCTTCCTGCATGCGCATACGACCGGAGAAGGCGCCTATAAAGTGATCCTGAGCACGGATGAAAAACGGTTCGGCGGGCCGGGATTAATCGATCATGAATATATTTATGATACCGCCTACACAGAAGGCCGAGGGCTCGGGTTTACTGTCTACAGTCCCTGCCGTACGGCCATGGTGCTGGAACGGATCAGCGAATAACGGAGGAAGACCGGATGATATTTGAGGCACAAGGAAATGCCCTGATTGCCCGCAGGGGCGGTGAAACCCTGCGCATTGAAGGCTGGGGGAAGGATTCGCTGCGGGTCCGCGCGTTCATGTATGACACACAGGCCGGCTCTGATTTCGCGCTGACTGAGGCACCGGAAGAAACGGACTGCCGGATCCTGATCAGCCGCAGCGAAAACCAGGGCGCCGCAGACGGACCGGGATATGCTGCTCCCTATGCGGAAATTGAAAACGGCAGGATACGGGCAACGGTCAATTTTGCCGGCGTGGTCAGCTTTTACCGGGACGGGAAGCTGATCCTGCGGGAATACTTCCGGTTCTACGGCGGAACGATCGCCCGCACCAGCCGCTGCCTGAAAATCGCAAACCGGGAGTGGAAGGGAAACACCGGCGGAAGCGAATACAGGCTTACCGTCCGTTTTGATCCCAACGCGGATGAGAAAATTTACGGCATGGGCCAGTACCAGCAGCCCAGCCTGAACCTGAAGGGAAGCATGCTGGAACTGGCTCAGCGCAACAGCCAGATTTCCGTACCCTTTATGATCAGTTCCCTTGGATACGGATTCCTGTGGAACAATCCGGCAGTCGGCCGGGTGACCTTCGCGAACAACCTGACGGAATGGATCGCTTTCAGCACGAAACAGATGGATTACTGGATCTGCGCCGGAGAAGACCCCAAAGAGATCCTTTCCAGATACACAGCCGTAACAGGGCGTGCTCCGATGTTCCCTGAGAACCTGATGGGACTTTGGCAGTGCAAGCTGCGCTACCGTACCCAGGAAGAGGTGCTTTCTGTTGCCAGGCAGTATCAGCGGGAGGGTATCAAAATCGACCAGATCGTGATCGATTTCTTCCACTGGACCCTGCAGGGAGACTGGAAGTTTGACAAAACCTACTGGCCGGATCCCAAGGCGATGGTAGATGAACTGCACAGCATGGGGATCCGGGTCATCGTATCCGTATGGCCCAGCGTGGACCGCCGGAGCGAAAACTTCGGACCGATGATGGAACGGGGCCTGCTGATCCGGACAGAGCGCGGCGCGGCCCAGACCTATGACTACCAGGGGGACTGCGTTGAGATTGATCCGTTCAATCCGGAAGCAAGGCAGTATATCTGGGATGTCTGCAAAAAGAATTATTATGATCTCGGCATAGACGGATTCTGGCTGGATAATTCAGAACCCGATTACGGCGTATACGATTTTGACAACTACCGCTATTACGCCGGTCCGGCCCTGAGCTGCAGCAACCTGTATCCCCAGATGTTCTCCAGGGCATTCTATGAACCTATGGCTGCCGACAAAGGCACGGACGCGGTTAACCTGCTCCGCTGCGGCTGGGCGGGCAGCCAGAAATACGGGAACGTCCTCTGGTCCGGAGATGTACCCAGCACCTTTGAATCTTTCCGGGAGCAGCTTCAGGCCGGCCTGAACATCGGCCTTGCCGGCATTCCCTGGTGGACAACGGATATCGGCGGTTTCATGACGGATGACGTGAATGATCCCGATTTCCGGGAACTGCTGATCCGGTGGTATCAGTTCGCGGTTTTCAGCGCGGTGCTCCGGATGCACGGGGACCGCGGTCCCTTCACAATTCCTCCGCTTGATGACCGGGACTGGGGCGGCGGCTATCTCCACACCGGCCAGCCCAACGAACTGTGGAGCTACGGGGAAGAGAACTACCGTATCATGCGGAAGTATTATGATGTGCGTATTTCCATGCATGATTATATCCGGGATCTGTACAGGGAGGCCCATGAGACGGGCGCGCCGCTGATCCGGACCATGTTCTTTGAGTTCCCGCGGGATGCAGCCTGCTGGGACCTGCAGGA
Organism: Clostridia bacterium; assembly: GCA_017615475.1. Taxonomy (GTDB): domain Bacteria; phylum Bacillota; class Clostridia; order Christensenellales; family Aristaeellaceae; genus Aristaeella. The sequence continues at coordinate 3,615 of JAGAAC010000002.1, read as the reverse complement.
CCAGTATATGTTCGGCAGCAGATACCTGGTGGCGCCCGTCCTGGAACTGCATCAGCGGGAAAGGAAAGTATACCTGCCGGAGGGACGGTGGAAAGACCTGAACAGCGGCGCCGTTCTGGAGGGCGGACGCGTTGTGACAGCCCCCGCACCGATCGATCAGATACCCGTGTACGAAAAGGTGTGAAAAAGCCCCAGAAAATCCCTGAAATAATTGATAAATAAGGCTTGAAAAGCGTCCGGAAGTATGCTATACTTCCGGACGTATGGTTTCCATACGATTAATCAGCGGCACTGCGCCTTGAAAGAAGGGTTTAACGTAAAGAACGGAAACAGCCTGAAGGCCTTCGAAGACCATCGGAGAGCATCCTTTCCGTACGGTCAGAGCAGGCTGATGGAGGGCTTGTTTTCCGCTCTTTTTCATTGCCCGAAAAGGATGGAGGACTGACAGATGGCCAAAACGGAAGCACTGTCCGGCCTTGAAGCAAAAGCCCGGACGATTGCGGAGAAAATGGGATATGAACTGGTGGATCTCTGCATGGACCGTGAACCAACCGGAAAGTATCTGCGGTTTTACATCGACAGGGATGAAGGCGTCAGCCTGGACGACTGTGAAGCATATCACAAGGCAGTCCGGGCCGCAGCTGACAGCGTGGATTACGATTTCATGGAGGTTTCTTCTCCCGGCATAGACAGACCGCTGAAAACGGACCGGGATTATGAAAGGAACCTCGGCAGCGAAATCGAAATCAGGCTGTTCAGGCCCATCGAGGGAACAAAGGTTTATACCGGCGTCCTGGCGGGGCTTGAGGAGGGAAACATCGTTATCGACACGGCGGAGGGCCGGACGCTTATTCCGCGCAAAGCCGCCGCGCTTGTGAAACCCGTTGTTGACATGGAAGGGATCGAGGACGTCGATCTCTCCGGAGACAGCGAAGCGGACGACAGTCAGTAAAGAGAACAACACGGAGACGTGAGAAAGGAAAGCAACATGAAATCCGAAGTCATAGAAGCCATCAGAATGCTGGCAAAGGAAAAAGAGATTCCCGAGGAAACCCTGTTCAAGACCATTGAGGAGGCCCTGAAGGCCGCTTACAGAAAGAACCTGCCGAAGAGCGAAACCGCTCCCAACAACCTGGATGTCACCGTAAACCGCCAGGACGGCAGCATTTCCGTTTATGCCCGCAAGCTGATCCTTGAGGATGAAGAAATCGAAGATCCCACAAACCAGATCAGCCTGAAGGAAGCGCAGAAAATCAACCCCTCCTACCAGATGGGGGATATCGCGGAAGTCGATGTGACTCCGAACGGATTCCTGCGTGTGGCAGCCCAGACGGCGAAACAGGTGATCATCCAGCATATCCGTGAAGCGGAACGGGGCAAGATCTATGACGAATACATCGAAAAGGAAAGCGAGATCCTGACCGGTATCGTTGAGCGCATTGAGCCCAAGGCAGCCTATATCGACCTGGGCCGTACGGAAGGCGTACTGGAACGGGATGAGATGATCCCCGGTGAAGAGCTTCATGACGGCGACCACATCAAGGTGTACATCCTTGAGGTGCACAAAACCAGCCAGAATGCCGGCTATACTCCCCAGGTCTATGTCAGCCGGATTCATCCTAACCTGGTCAAGCGCCTGTTTGAAATGGAAGTTCCGGAAATCGCCGGCGGCATCGTAACGATCAAGAACATCGCGCGTGAAGCCGGAAGCCGTACCAAGATTGCCGTACACAGCGCGGACGTGATGATCGATCCGGTCGGCGCCTGCGTGGGACAGCGCGGCGGACGTGTGGACCGTGTTGTTACAGAACTGAAGGGTGAAAAGATCGATATCATCAAATGGTCCAGCAACCCGGCAGAGTTTGTGGCCAACGCCTTGAATCCCGCTCACGTGCTGAGCGTTTACCAGGCAAAAGACGAGAAGGCTTTCCGCGTGATCGTGCCGGACAACCAGCTCAGCCTGGCCATCGGCAAGGAAGGACAGAACGCGCGTCTGGCCGCGAAACTGACCGGCTGGAAGATTGATATCAAGAGCCAGAGCCAGGCTGCCGAAATGGACGACATGGTGGATGAAAACGGCGAAATGACCGAATTCGTCCAGGTGGAAACTCCCGCCTATGACAGCTTCACCATGGACTATGACGCTGAGATCGGCGGCGACGACGATACGATGTAATCCGGAATCCACATCCGGACTGAAGGAGATACCTGATGAAGCCGAAGAAGATCCCGATGCGGATGTGCGTTGGCTGCCGGGAAATGAAAGACAAGCGTGAACTGATCCGGATCGTGAGGACCCCGGAAGGGGAAGCCGTCCTGGATATCACAGGAAAACGCTCCGGCAGAGGCGCTTATGTCTGCCGGCAGGCTGAATGCCTGCGGCGCGCAATCCGGCAGAAACAGCTTGAAAGACAGCTGGAGATTACCCTGACTCCTGAGATCAGCGAAGCACTGACGGCGGAAATGGAACGGCTGAGCAGTGAAGGGGAACCGCAATCGTGAATGAAACGAAGCTGAAGGGAATGCTCGGACTTGCCCTGAGGGCCAGACAGGCGTCCCTGGGAATGGATGCCTGCCGGATCCTGATCCGGTCCGGGAAGTGCGGTATCCTGCTGCTGGACGGAGAAACCGGTCCAAACAGCCGGAAGAAAGCACAGGAGATGTGCAGCCGGTCGGATGTTCCGGTGATGATCCTGCCTGCAGGCATGATCGCCGAGGCCACAGGGAAAGACAACATGGCCCTTGGAATCAGCAAAGGCGGTTTCGCGGACAGGATCCGCGGAGAACTGACGGAAGATGCATAAGCATAAAACCGGCAGGGAAGAAGAAAGCGTACTCATCATTATGCGCAGAGCATGATGAATTAAGAAATGCCGTAGAACGGCGGAGGGAAACAGCATCGCATGGCAAATGTGAATTTGAAAGACGCTACGAAAGAACTGGTTGGAGAAGCCTCCGGCATCCTGGAGGAAGCCACACGAATCCGGAAGGAAGCGGACGGTCTTTTTGACGCGCTGAAACGGCTGGATTCGGAGATGAACCGACAGGCCGAAGAGGAGGCTGCCCGCCGCCGTCAGCAGGAACAGCTGAAGGCTCAGTCTGCGCACACCAAAGCGTTCACCATGCTGGACGATGATGAGAAGCAGATGATGGAAGCGGCCCGGAAGGAAGAAGCTGCCAAAACGGCTGAACCTGCCCCGGAAAAACCTGCCAAAAAGGCAGAGGAGCCGGCAAAGAAGCCTGCTGAAGCTGCACCGGCGGAGAAACCCGCCGCACCGGCACCTCAGGAGGAAAAGAAGCCTGCGAAGAAGGTTGAATCCTATGTCGCGACACCTGATGATCCGGATCCGACCCGTCCTGCCGCACCGAAGAAGCCTGCTATCGGCCAGATTATGAGCCGTCCAGGAGATAATCCTCCGCCTGCCAGGCCTGCCCGTCCCGCCGGTCAGCCCGGACAGTTCGGCCGCCCCGCCGGACAGCAGGGACAGTATGGCCGTCCTGCCGGTCAGCCCGGTCAATACGGCCGTCCCGCTGGACAGCAGGGACAGTATGGCCGTCCCGCCGGACAACCCGGTCAGTACGGCCGTCCCGCCGGACAGCAGGGTCCCTTCGGCC
>JAGAAC010000188.1 GCA_017615475.1 Clostridia bacterium | reverse complement strand
TCCCGATCCAGGCTGGTATCATGACCACCGTTCACGCCTACACCGGCGACCAGATGATCCTGGACGGCCCGCAGCGCAAGGGTGACGTGCAGCGTGCCCGTGCCGGCGCCGCCAACATCGTGCCCAACAGCACCGGTGCTGCCAAGGCTATCGGCCTGGTTATCCCCGAACTGAACGGCAAACTGATCGGCTCCGCCCAGCGTGTGCCCGTGCCCACCGGCTCCACCACCATCCTGGTGGCTGTTGTTAAGGGCAAGGATGTGACCAAGGAAGCGATCAACGCCGCCATGAAGGCTCAGAGCTCCGAATCCTTCGGCTACACCACCGAGAAACTCGTTTCCTCCGATATCATCGGCATGACCTATGGCTCCCTGTTCGATGCCAACCAGACCATGGTCAACCAGATCGACGAAGACACCTATCAGGTGCAGGTCGTGTCCTGGTACGACAATGAGAACAGCTACACCAGCCAGATGGTCCGCACCATCAAGTACTTCGCTGAACTGAAATAATTCAGTCTGATTCATTCTGAAAGCAGTGAAGGATCTTCCTCCGGAAGGAGGAGTATCCCGAAGCTGATTCAGCCAATGCAGCGAAAGAGTGTTGCGAAAATCATGCCCGCTGTCGGAGAACCGATGGCGGGCAGTTTTTATGCCATCCTTCGGGTCAGGGAAACGAAAAACCACAAACTGACTGTAAGGAGACATATATATGGAAAATACTCAGACCAAGGATCATATTCAGCCCCGGAAGGGGCGGGGTAAACTGATCTGGCGGTTTTTAAAGGGCAGCAAAGCCTTATTCATTCTTTGCATGGTCTGCTCGGCGCTGGTTTCGCTGGGCGAGATGATTATTCCCCAGATTATCCGGGTTACAATTGACAATATTATCGGCGGGGCCTCCACGGAAAACCTGGCCCCGGCGGTACAGAACGTGATTACTTCCCTGGGCGGGGCGGAAGCACTGCGCCAGCGGATGTGGATCATGGCGCTGGCCGTCCTGATTGTGGCGGCTGTCTGCGCGGCCGGCCGGTACGCCTTCCGCGTTTCCAACGTGAAAGGCAGCGAAACACTGGTCAAAACCATGCGCGACACGCTCTTCAGCCACATTGAACGGCTTCCTTTCCAGTGGCACATGAGCAATCATACCGGCGATATTATTCAGCGCTGCACCAGCGATATTGAGACGACACGGAATTTTATCTCCGAGCAGATGACGAACCTGATCCGGATCGGCATCCTGCTGGTGATGAGCGTGAGCTTCATGCTTTCCATGAATGTGTCACTGACGCTGATTGCGATGGTTCCCCTGCCGGTGATTCTCTGGTATTCCCTCTTTTTCCATAAGAAGTTCCGCAAAGGCTTCGAGGACTGCGATGAAAACGAGGGCAAGCTCTCCGCCATGGCCCAGGAAAACCTGACGGGCGTGCGCGTGGTACGCGCTTTCGGTCGGGAACGATATGAACGGGACCGGTTTGAAAAGCATAATGAGTATTACACCTCTCTCTGGGTGCGCCTGGGCCGGCTGATGAGTTTCTTCTGGTCCTCCTCCGATATTCTTTCGGGCATCCAGATTATGCTGGTGGTTGTGTTCGGTGTACTCTTCTGCCTGAGGGGAAATATGACCAGCGGCGAGTATATCGCCTTTATCAGCTACAACGGCATGCTGGTCTGGCCTGTGCGTCAGCTGGGCCGGATGATCAGTGAAATGTCCAAGGCCGGTGTCGGTATCGACCGTATCGGCTATATTATGGACGCGGAAGAGGAAAAGGATCCCGATGACGCGCTGACACCGCCGATGGACGGGGACATCTGCTTTGATCATGTGAGCTTTGCCTATGAAGGCAGCCGTGAAATGCTTCATGATGTGAACCTTACCATTCCGTCCGGTACAACACTGGGTATCCTCGGCGGAACAGGCTCCGGCAAGAGTACGCTGATGTACCTGCTGGACAGGCTGTACCCGCTGCCCGCGGACTGCGGAAAGATCACCATCGGCGGTACGGATATTTCGAAAATCGCGCTGGATCACCTGCGCGGCAATATCGGCATCGTACTGCAGGAGCCCTATCTGTTCTCCCGTACCCTGCGTGACAACCTGGGGATTGCGGTCAGGGATCTCGGGGATGAAGAGCTGGAAGCCGCGGTGCAGGCTGCCTGCCTCGAGGAAACCATTCAGTCTTTCTCCAAGGGATATGACACCTTTGTGGGTGAACGGGGCGTGACCCTGTCCGGCGGCCAGAAGCAGCGGGCGGCTATTGCCCGGATGCTGACCCGGTCCACTCCCATTATGATTTTTGACGACTCGCTCTCCGCCGTGGATACGGAAACCGATGCGAAGATCCGTACGGCGCTGGAGAAGCGCTTTGGTTCGGCTACCATTATCCTGATTTCCCACCGGATCACGACCCTGTCCAAGGCGGACCAGGTCCTGGTTCTGGATCACGGCCGGGTCAGCCAGCTGGGAACCCCGGAAGAACTGGCTAAGCAGGACGGCCTGTACCGTAAGATTATGGAGATACAGGGCTATTCCGCCGAACCTGAAACCGGAAACGACTGTACAGTCGAACCGAAGGAGGTGAATGCGGAATGACGCAGATCACGGAAAACATCAAAAAAGACGCGGTTTCGCTGCCGTTCTTCGGCATCCCGCGGATCCTTCCCTATGTGAAAAAGTACCGGAACACGCTGCTTGCAATGCTGGTATGCGGCCTGATCGGCACGGGCATGGATATCGGCCTGCCCCTGTTCCAGCGCTATGCCCTGAACCACTTCATTGCCCTGGGAACGCTGGATACCCTGCCGTTGTTTATTGTGATTTATATCGCGGCAATCGTTTTTGCCGGTTGTGCGACCTTTATCGCCTGCCGCGGCGCCATGACAACCGAGGTTTCTGTCAACCGGGACCTGAGGAGCGCCGCCTTCAATCACCTGCAGACCCTGTCCTTCTCCTATTTCAACCAGAACAGCGTGGGCTGGATTCATTCCCGCGTCATGTCTGATACTTCCCGTATCGGCGGGCTTGTATCCTGGACCTTCATGGACAGTGTCTGGCACACGAGCTACGTGATCGGCGCCTCTGTGGTGATGCTGGTGATTAACGCCCGGCTGGCTCTCCTGGTGATCCTGATCCTGCCCCTGATTGTTGTGCTTTACTCCCTGTTCCAGAAAAAGCTGATCCAGGCCAACCGCCACATCCGTGAACTGAATTCACGGATCACCGGAGACTTCAATGAGGCGATCACCGGCGCGAAAACCATCAAAACCCTGACCATTGAGGAACGGATGGCGAAGGATTTCGTGGCGGACACGGAGGAATACCGCAGTACTTCTGTACGGGCTGCACGGCTTCGCGGCGCTTTTGCCGTGACGATGCACCTGGCTTCCTCGATGGCCCTGGCCATTGTTCTGTGGCAGGGCGGCGTGATTGCGGCTTCTGAAGTGGGTACCTTCTCCATGTTCATGTCCTATGCACAGGGCATGATGGAGCCGGTTCGCTGGATTGTGGACGCGATCTCGGACGTGATAACCACTCAGGTAAACATCGAGCGGCTCACCAGGCTGCTGGGAACGAAGTCCGATGTGACGGACACACCGGAAGTGATTGAAAAATACGGTGATTCCTTCTCCCCGAAGAAGGAAAACTGGGAACCCATCCGCGGGGATATTGAGTTTGAGGACGTCACCTTCCGTTATCCGGACGGAGACGAGAACGTGCTGGAGCACTTTAACCTGAAGATCCCCTTCGGAAGCAATATCGCTATTGTGGGTGAAACCGGCGCGGGTAAGAGTACGCTGGTGA
>JAGAAC010000187.1 GCA_017615475.1 Clostridia bacterium | reverse complement strand
TATTTTGTAAGGAGTTGTGAAGCAATCCATGGGACCGCTTTTTTGTTTTTGGGACTGATAATGTAAACACTGTCGAAACAGGAAACGCTTGACTTTACTTGCTTTCCGTAGTATAGTGAGCGCAATCTTTTTCGGAAAGGAGCTCTTCTCATGAACTGGTTCGGATTTGAAACCGTACTGCCTGCGAACACTGTGAAGCATGTCCGCACTGTTTTCGTATCCGAATTTCGGAAGTTCAGGGAAGAGTAGTTGGTATACCCGTATCGTTCAACCAGCCGCTTATCTCTGACAGATAAGCGGTTTTTTGATAAACGCAGCTGGACAAAGGAGGTGTCTCCGCTTATGCCGGTGAATTCCGGAAAAGAATGGACGTTCAATACCGTAGCGGATACGTATGAAAAGATCCGGCCCGGTTATCCGGACGAATTGTATCAGGCGCTGTTCGCTTATGCGCCGCTGGATGATTCCCGCAGCGCTCTGGAAATCGGCATCGGCGGAGGCCAGGCAGCACTGCCCGTCCTGAAAACAGGATGCAAACTGACCGCGGTGGAATACGGTGATCAGCTTGCGCGGCTGTGCCGGGAAAAGTTCAATGATTATCCCCGTTTCTCTGTAATCACCGGCAAATTTGAAGACGTCGCCCTTCCGGATGATGCTTTTGATCTGGTTTACGCTGCGTCCGCGTTTCACTGGGTGCCTGAAGAGGTCGGGTACCCGAAGGTTCTCCGGATCCTGAAATCAGGAGGAGCCTTTGCCCGGTTTGCCAATCATCCGTACCGGGCCGGGGACAACCCGGAGCTTTTTGAAGCGATCAACCGCGTCTACGCGGAACACTATTATACGTATTACACCCATAAGAAGCAGCCGGATCAATACCCGATATATTCAGAAGAACAGGCCGCGGAACGGGCACGGATCGCGGACAGATACGGTTTCCGCGAAACCCGGTATGAACTGTTCCGCAGGGTTCGGGTCCTGACCGCCGCCGAATACAGGATGCTGATCGGAACATACTCCGATCATATCGCCATGGCGGAGAATATCCGGGAACGCTTCTTCGATTCGCTTGAGGATACGATTGTTCGGTATGGCGGAACCATCTCCATCTATGATACGATCGATATGCAGCTTGCGAGGAAACCGTAACACAGAGAAAGGAGGCCCGGGAAGATGGATAAAAACTGGTCCGAAATGAATAAAGAGATGCAGGCGCTGCTCTCAAAGGAAGTAACCTTCGCGGACGCTGTCGGGAAACTGATTCAGCTGAGGAACAGCCTGTTTGAACAGATTACGCAAATTGTGAATGCCTATCCGCAGGAGGCGTTCTCCCGGATGCCCTTCGCAGGCGCGGAAGGCTATCATTCCAAGACGCTGGCTTATTCCATCTGGCATATTTTCCGGATTGAAGATATTGTGGCGCATGAGATGATCGCGGAGGATCAGCAGATCCTGTTTGCGCAGGGATTCGACCGTTCCGTTGGTTCCCCGATCATCACAACGGGCAACGAACTGGCCGGGGATGAAATCGCGGCGTTTTCCGGGAAACTGGACATCCGGGAACTGTACCGGTACGCGCTGGAAGTAAAGCAATCCACCGAGCAGATTCTGCTGCGCCTTTCCTGGCCTGATCTGAAGCGGAAGTTCGGGGAAGAAATGGTCGGAAAACTGAAGCGTTCCGGCTGCGTCAGCGAGGATGAGAACGCCGCCTGGCTGATTGATTACTGGTGCGGAAAGGATGTCCGGGGGCTGATCAAAATGCCTTTCAGCAGGCACTGGATCATGCATATCGAGGCGATGCAGCGGATCAAAAACCGGCTGTGCAAACTGGCGAGAAAGGGCGTGGATCCCGTCGCTTACTGCGGCCTCTCCTGCAGCCATTGTTTCCTGGGAGAGTGGTGTGGATCCTGCAGGACAGCGTATAACACCTGCTCGTTCGCCACTGTCTCACCGGACGGGATCTGCCCCAATGTAAAGTGCTGTATGGAAAAAGGGATAGACGGCTGCTATGAATGCGACGGCCTGGAGGCCTGTGAAAAAGGCTTCTATATCCCGTCGAACGACGGCGCGGACGCGGCGAAGGCCCAGGCGCTTTATATCCGGAAGCACGGAAAAAAGGAATTCCTGAAGGTGCATGACCGGCTTCATGAAAAATATGATTTTTCGAAGACCCAGGAAATCCTGGGCCAGGATTACAGGGATGGATTACGGATTCTGGAAGAAACCTGACGAATTTGCAGGAGGACAGTATGATTGATCTGTTGAAGGACAAAAAAGTGATCTTCTTTGACGTGGGATATACGCTGGATGCCCCCGCATCAGGAGACTGGATGTTCACCCGTCAGTTCCTTGAACTGGCCGGTGATAAGCTGAAAAAGAAAAGCAAGGAAGAAATCAGCAAAGCGTTCGACGCGGGACTGCGGTATCTGGCCGGAAACCATCTGGTTACAACGGTTGATGCGGAAATCCGGCAGTTCTATGAGTACTATTCCGTCATTTCCGTCCAGCTGAATCTCGGCCTGTCTGAAGAAGAGCGGGACCGGATTGCCCGGGACCGTGCCTGCAACATGAAAAACTATATTCCCTACCCCGGAATGGCGGATGTGCTGAGTGCGCTCAGCAAAACGCATAAACTCGGGATCATCTCCGACACCTGGCCGAGCATTGAACAGCAGCTGGAATACATCGGCGCCGCGCCTTACCTGTCCTTTACCACCTTCAGCTGTTTCGTCGGAACCTTCAAGCCTGACAGGCGCATGTACCTTGATGCGCTGAACAAGTGCGGCGTGCCGGCGCGGGAAACCGTGTTCATTGACGACAGCGTCCGCAACCTGGACGGCGCGGCCGCAATGGGTATTACACCGATCCTGATTGCCGCCAATCCGGCGTCGGACGTGGAAACATCCTATCTGAAGATTAAAGACTTGAGGGAACTGATCCGGTGAAACAGTACGGAACGGAGGCGGTATCTTTGGAGATCTGGGATTTGTATGATGAACAGGGAAATAATACCGGGGAGACCTGGGAACGCTCCCGGGCTCAGGAGATTCCCGAAGGAAGATACCATATTGTCTGCGATGTGCTCATCCGCCATCGTGACGGAAGCTTTCTCCTGACCCTTCGGGATCCACGGAAAGAAATGTATCCCGGCTGCTGGGAAGCCAGCGCCGGCGGTTCCGCGCTGGCCGGTGAGACGCCGGAAGAAGGCGCCCGGCGGGAAATGCTGGAAGAAACCGGCCTGCAGCCGGAGAAACTGGAGCTGATCAGCGTTACCCGGAAACCGGAAACCCGGTCGGCGGTTTATGCTTTCTTTGCGATGGTGGATTGTTTAAAAGACGCTGTACGGCTTCAGGAGGGAGAAACCGTTGATTACCAATGGATAGAACCTTCTGCTTTCCTTCACCTGCTCCGGGAGGAACCGGTGCTGGCAATCCAGTATCCGCGGTATAAGCCGTATCTTGATCAATTGGATATCATCTGAAAGCAGCGGATGCAATCTCCCGGTGACGCAGGAAATGCTGTTTGAATACGATAAGGATTTCAGAGATTGAGGGGAAAACATGGAACGGTTCTGTTTTGAAGTGCCCGGCATCGCCAGGAAAGATGACGCGATCGCATATATTCAGGAATTCTATGAATATGGATCGGATATCAACGTCGGAAAGGCTCTGGCTGAACACCCTGAGTATATGGATATGACGTTCTGATAAGCGTTTTTGATTCCATTGGAAGGAGCGGTAAAGGATGGCGGAACAGTTTCTGACGCTGATGGCGGATCTGGACGAGGAAGCGCAGGAGCGCATGTCCGGATGGTATCATTCTCTGCGGGAGGCAGGATTTACAGGAGTTCAGACTCCGGGGCTACCCTATCATATCAGCCTGTCAGCCTTTCCCCTGGAGCAGGAGAAAGAAGCCGCTGAGATCGCCCGGAAAGCCGCGGCGGAATTTGCGCCCGTGCCGGTTCATCTCAGCCATATCGGCCTGTTTGCCGGAGGAAAGGTCCTCTTTGCCGGCCCGGAAAAGAGCGCGGAGATGTCCGCGCTTCAGGAGGCTTGCCGGTCGAACGCGCCGCAGCAGTATCCGTGGACGCCGCACGCCACCATTCTGATTGACGAACCGGAAACAGTTCATGCGGCAATACCGGTTTTCGTGAAATCCTTTGTTCCGTTTATGGCCCGGATCGTCCGGCTGCATTTGTGCGCGTTCTGGCCGACGCGTGAAATCGGCTCATTTATGCTGGAAGGGAAAAGATGAGGATATGAAGTACAGCAAAACAGTCGTCCTTAAGGATGGCAGGACTTGTATCATAAGGAACGGAACACGGCAGGATGCGCAGGGTGTATGGGACAATTTCGTTCTTACCCATGGGGAGACGGAATACCTGACGACCTATCCTGAAGAAGTA
>JAGAAC010000186.1 GCA_017615475.1 Clostridia bacterium | reverse complement strand
GGACGTATACGGCCATGTGACGCCGGCCATGAAGCAGGATTCAGCGGACCGGATGCAGCGGCTGATTGATTCGTGCAGCTGAAATGTCAATATGCCGGGGAGGGCGCTCAATGCTTCCCTCTCCTTTTTCTTTGTCCATGGACCGGACATTGAACCGACATACCGGAATATCACAGATGGAGATTGGCTGGATGACAGCCCCTATGGCGTTGTGCACAGGATTGCTTCGGACGGTTCTGAAAAAGGTATCGGCGCGTTCTGCATCAACTGGGCTTATGAACAATGCGGTCATCTTCGGATCGATACCCATGGGGATAACACCGTAATGCAGAACCTTGTTCGAAAACTGGGTTTTGTCCATTGCGGTACCATCTTTGTGCAGGCGGATAATACTCCACGGCTGGCATATGAAAAATCAGATAAATGTGCGGGGGTTCGGGGGGCTATCTTTTGATTTTCCGAAGCAAAAACAGTCTTCTTTTTTCTTTTTATGAAACATGCTAAAATGAATGCAGTATATTGAAATGCATGTAAGTTTCTCTGGAGGTGCACCTATGTTAACAAAAGCAGAACTGCCGGAGTGCCCCGTTGCTACCACCTTGCAGCTCATCGGAAACAAGTGGAAAATGCTGATTCTGCGCAACCTGTTGGGTCGCCCATGGCGGTTCAACGAGATGCTTCGCTCTATTCCCGGAATCAGTCAAAAAGTGCTGACAGACAATCTTCGCGCTTTGGAAAAGGACGGGATCATTACCCGGACTGTATTCCCGGAAGTGCCGCCCAGGGTGGAATATGCGCTGAGCGATCTGGGAGAATCCATGCGTCCGATCATCAAAGCGATGGAAACCTGGGGCCTGGGTTATCAGCAGATGGTGCGTGAGAGCGAATGAATCAGAACGAAAGACGCCGCTGGCTGATTCACGCTCTTCTGGAAGAAATGCCTCAGTACCAGTATCCGGTTTTTCCGTATACCGCAGATCGGCAGTGGCGGCTGCTCCGCAGCCTGATGAACGTTCGTCCGCCAATGCCGGTATCCGAAGAGTTTCTGCAGATACAGGATGCTTTCCTGAAAGAAATGACAGAAGAAAAAGGCATTGTGGATGCTGACAACCTTCCGCCCTGTGCCAGGGATCCCCGGCTTGTTCTCTGGCAGGGCGATATCACGACCCTGCAGTGTGACGCCATCGTCAACGCTGCGAACAGCCAGATGCTGGGCTGCTTTTCTCCTTGTCACAGCTGCATCGATAACATCATCCATACCATGAGCGGCGTGCAGCTGCGCCTGGCCTGCCACGAGATCATGCAGAAGCAGGGGCACGAGGAACCCACCGGTCAGGCAAAGATCACGCCCGGCTTCAACCTGCCTGCGAAGTATGTGCTGCACACGGTCGGGCCGATCATCAATGATGAAGTCACACCGGAAGCTGAAGCGCTGCTGGCATCCTGCTATCGTTCCTGCCTGGAACTGGCGGAGCAGCACAAGGTGCAATCCATCGCCTTCTGCTGTATCTCCACCGGTGTTTTCAGCTTCCCGCCGGATCTTGCGGCTGAGATTGCCATCCGGACCGTAAAGGAATTCCTGCAGAAGGAAAGTGGCATCCGGCGCGTAATCTTCAATGTTTTCAAAGACAGCGATCTGGAGATCTATCGGAGACTGCTTGCGTGAGAAAAGACCGGTTACCAAAAGGTGCCTATGTAATAAAAAAGTGCGTACTTGTTTCGTTTTCTCCTCTGTTTTATGCTTCACTTGCCGGCAGAAAAACCGGAAAGAAACTCAAAGGAGAGAAAGCAAATGAAAGAGCAGAAGAACTGGGCGTATGGTGTGAGCATTAATGGTGTCGGCACCATTTTCTATGGCAGGGAGTATTTTGCCAGGGAGGGTATTGTGAATCCCCTGACCGCCGCGCCGTATACGAAGGACGAGATCACCGTCATTGAAAAAGGCGCTGACGGAAACGCGGAAGGTTATATCTTCGACCTGCCGGAAGAGGCCGTTCTGGGCATGAACGGATTCTGGTATGATGCTGCCGGTGCAGCCGCGATCACAGGCCACGCCGATCCGCTGGCGCAGGGAACGGACGGAGTATTTACAACCGCTGACGGCAAGGAAGTTGCACTGCCGATTGCGAAGTAAAGACGGCTTTCCGGATGCCCCGGCGGAATCTTTCTGCCGGGGTTGTTTACAGATCATGGAGAAAATCATGGACGAAAAGGTATTGTTGCTGAAAGAAAAGATCGATCAGGCGGACGCTGTGATCATCGGCGCGGGTGCCGGACTGTCCACGGCTGCCGGGTTTGTGTATACCGGTGAACGCTTTGACAGGTATTTCAGCGATTTCAGCCGGAAGTACGGCTTCCGGGATATGTATACGGGCGGTTTCTTCCCATACAACACACAGGAAGAATTCTGGGCTTACTGGAGCCGGTATATCTGGATCAACCGCTACATGGACGCACCGAAATCCACCTACAGTGATCTGTATCATGTTGTGAAGGACAAGGACTATTTCGTCCTGACCACCAACGTGGATCACTGTTTCCAGAAGGTTGGATTCGATAAGAAACGGCTGTTCTATACCCAGGGGGATTACGGCCTGTTCCAGTGCACAAAACCCTGCTGCCGGAAGACCTGGGAAAACGAGCATATGATCCGGGACATGATCCTGGCCCAGGGGTATACCATCGGGGAACATAACGAACTGATTTTCCCGGAAGGCACTGAAGCGAAGATGAGCATTCCGGCAGAGCTGCTGCCGAAGTGCCCGAACTGCGGACGTCCCCTGACCATGAATCTCCGGTCGGACAACAAGTTCGTGGAAGATGAAGGCTGGCAGGCTGCCGCTGTGGAATATGAGATCTGGCTGACGGAGCATCAGGACCGGAAGGTCGTTTTCCTGGAGATCGGCGTGGGGTACAATACCCCGGGCATCATCAAATACACTTTCTGGCAGCAGGTATACCAGAACAAAAACGCCACCTATGCCTGCCTGAACATGGAGGAGGACCGGGTTCCGGAGGAGATCCGGGAGCAGTCACTTATCATTGGTGGGGATTCCGCACAGATTATCCGGGAATTGATTTTGTAAATGAAACTGAACCGTTGCAGATTATGCAACGGTTCATCGCTGAGTTGTTGCAGATCATGCAACAACTCTTTCTGTCAACTGTATTTACTGTCCATCCGGAACGGCAATACTTACTGTCAGTTTTCCACCGAGTGCTTTAGCGATTCTTTCCAAAGTAGAATATGCTTCATATTGCGCTCCTTCTGAAAAAGCATAGTCGAGATTTTCAAAAACTTTTTTTGGCAAACCTTTGCGGATTTCCGACCCAATTTTAACATATTCTCTGGTTTTTTTGCAGAAATTTTCCGCCGCTGGCATTCATCAACAGAAGACTGTCAGTGGCGTTCCGTCATGAAAACATGGCGAGAAATCATATTGACAATCATCAATATATCGTGTATGATTCTCACATCGATATTGATCAATGTGAGGTGCTTGTATGGATACGAATCAGGTCAGCCTGATCTGCAAGGCGCTTTCCGATCCCAACCGGCTTCGGATTATTCAGCTTCTGACATACGGGGAGCAGTGCGGGTGTGAGCTGCTGGATCAGATGCAGATCACCCAGCCCACGCTGTCCCATCATATGAAGGCGCTGGAAGGCTGCGGCCTTGTTTCTTCCAGAAAGAAAGGCAAATGGAATCATTATTCCCTGAACTGTGACCAGTGGACAGCGTTCCGGGATTATATCGAATCCATTCGTTGTGCCTGCATATCTGATGAAAAAGGCGGGTGCTGCTGTTCATGATCTGGGATTTCATTCAGGATGAGATCCTGGGGATGAAATGGCTGAACCGCCTGATAGGATCCTTTCTGTCTTTGACCGGC
>JAGAAC010000185.1 GCA_017615475.1 Clostridia bacterium | reverse complement strand
GCTGCTGTTCTGGTGCCTTTATTTCATCCCGGTCGGGATTCTTGCCTGGAGGCATTTCAGAAGCCGGAAAGCATGACGGGGGAACGGTTCAATGAAGCATAAAAAGATCCCGGGAACGAGCGTTCCCGGGATCTTGAAATAAGGGTGAGGATTATTCATCTTCGGACTGGAGAGCGTCGTAACCTTCCTCACCGGTTCGGACACGAACTACGTTTTCAACATCCTGGACAAAGATCTTGCCGTCGCCGATGTGACCGGTATAAAGGACACCGCGGGCGGTTTCGATGACTTCGCTGACAGGCACCTTGCTGACGACGATATCCACCTGGACCTTAGGCAGCAGCGTGACTTCCACAGGAGTACCACGATAGTACTCGGGCTTGCCCTTCTGCGCGCCGTAGCCCATGACGTTGGTAACGGTCATACCGGTGATGCCGATGCCGTTCATGGCCTTCTTCAGGCTTTCCAGGCTGGCCGGCCGGCAGATGATCTGTACGCGGGTATAGGTCGGGGCACCTTCCGCCTTTTCCGCCTTCTTCGCGGCTACAGGCACAGCTTCAGCTACAGGAGTCGGAGCGGTTGCGGGAGCGGGGATCACAGCGCCGGCATCGAAGCCTTCTTCAGGCAGGATGGCAAATCCGGAATAAGCGGTGAGCAGGCCGTGCTCGCTGCGATCAAGGCCCATGACTTCGTCCGCAGCATCCGCCCGCAGGCCGATGGTCTTTTTGATGAGCAGGAACACCACAGTGATGATAGCCGCGGTCCAGGCAATGGTGCACAGGACACCGAGCAGCTGGATGCCCAAGAACTTGAAGCCGCCGCCGTAGAAGACACCCTTCATGGTAGTGCCGCCAGTGGCAAACAGACCGGTCAGGACAGTACCGAGGGAACCGCAGACACCGTGAACGGAGATGGCGCCGACCGGGTCGTCAATTTTCACAACCTTGTCGAAGAATTCAACCGCAAAGACGATCACGAAGCCGCAGACAAGGCCGATGAGGGCTGCACCGAAGGGATCCACCGCGTCGCAGCCGGCGGTGATGCCGACCAGGCCGGCCAGGGCAGCGTTGAAGGTCATGGAAACATCAGGCTTGCCGTAGCGGAGCCAGGTAAAGAGCATAGTGGTCAGGGTCGCGACAGCCGCGGCCAGGTTGGTGTTGAAGAACACCAGGGAAGCGCTGCCGATCAGTTCATCGCTGTCCATACCCACGGTGGAAGCGCCGTTGAATCCGAACCAGCAGAACCAGAGGATGAACACGCCAAGCGCGGCGATGGAGAGGTTATGACCGAGGATAGCCCGGGGCTTTCCATCTTTTCCGTACTTGCCGACGCGGGGTCCGAGGATCTTGGCACCGATCAGGGCGCACACACCGCCGACCATATGAACCGCAGTGGAACCGGCGAAGTCATGGAAGCCCATCTCAGCGAGGAAACCGCCGCCCCAGATCCAGTGGCCGGAAACCGGATAGATGAACAGGGAGATCGCAGCGGAGTAGATGCAGTAAGCGGAGAATTTTGTCCGTTCAGCCATGGCACCGGAAACGATGGTGGCGGAGGTGGCGCAGAAGACCGTCTGGAAAATCGCGTAGGCCCAGAGCGGAACGCCCGCCGGAAGAATGTGGCTGTAATCTTTCATGATGAAAGGATCAATCCAGCCGAACAGCGCGGTGCCGGCACCGAACATAATGCCGTAACCGAACAGCCAGTACAGGGGGGTGCCGATGCAGAAATCCATCAGGTTCTTCATCAGGATGTTACCTGTGTTTTTCGCGCGGGTAAAGCCTGCTTCACACATTGCGAAGCCGGCCTGCATAAAGAAGACCAGTGCTGCTCCTAGGAGCACCCAGATTGTGTTGGCTGCCGAGAATGTCATACCATTCACTTCCGTTTCATTGTTTTTCCCAAGGAATACAAAAAGAGGCGCGGGGTGTTCAGCACACCCTCGCGCCTCATTGGGATGCACGGATTGTATTCCGGACGTGGATGTTTGTCAAGCCCGGATACAATCTAAAAACAAGAAAGTTTTTCATCCTCAAAAGGATTGACTTAAAGTGAACTTCAGGGTTTACTATATATATCAGATTACAATGCGCAAAACCGGAGGACCATTCCAGAAAGGAAAAGGATTATCCGATGTTTGATTTTTTTGAAGGCCCTGTGACCCGTATCAATCAGGAAGGCTATGCGGAAGGATTGCCCGTGTATGCCGCCATCCTGACCAAAGGGCTTGTGGAACTGAAAGACGAGGCGGGAAATATCCTGCCGTTTGAAGCGGATCCGCTGAAGCTGGATGACGCTTCGGATGACCGGGTGACCGTGGCGGACCTGGGAATGCTGAGGACGGGCACCTATACGCTTGAAAGCCCGGAGGGAAACCGTACGCTGACCGTGAGCGCCAGGCCGTGGAACGCGGTTACGAAGGCGCTGATCAAGGGCCTGTACTACCAAAGGTGCGGCTGTGAGCTGAAGCCTGAGCACGCGGGAGTTTATGCCCGGCCAGCCTGCCACACGGCGCCGGCGTCGGACTGGGAAGACCGCAGCATTCAGCGCCGGGTTACCGGCGGCTGGCATGACGCGGGAGATTACGGCAAATATGTGGGCCCCGGCGCGGTGACCGTGGCGCACCTGCTGTATGCCTGGAAGCTGTTTCCGGAAGGATGTTCAGAGGATCTGAATATTCCCGAAACCGGGAACGGCGTACCGGACATCCTGAATGAGGCCCGGTATGAACTGGAATGGATGCTGCAGATGCAGCGCACTGACGGCGCTTTCCATCATAAGCTGACAAAGGAACGCTTCGCGCCGTTTATCATGCCCCAGGACGATAAGGAACCGGAATACCTGATGCCCGTGAACCCTGCCCCCACAGCAACGGCCTGCGCCTGCCTGGCACTGGCGGCCAGGGTATACAGGGCTTTTGATGAGGCGTTTGCTGACCGGATGCTGCATGCTGCCCGGCGGGCGTGGGAATGGCTGGCGGCAAATCCGGACTATAAGCCGTTCCTGAATCCGGAAGGCGTGTATACCGGATGGTACTGGGAAAAGACGGATAAGGATGACCGCTTCTGGGCAGCCTGTGAGATGCTGGCCGCCACAGGAGAGGAGGAATGCCGGAAAGCGGCGGAAGAACTGTATGCTGAAGGACAGCAACTGACGCATTTCGGCTGGGCGGACGTAGGCGGTATGGGTGCGCTGTGCTGCCTGTTTGAATTGGGCGAAGCAGGCGGAGAAGTGCTGTATCAGAAGCTTAAGGAGGACTTCCTTCAGCAGAGCGAGGAAGCCCTGAAGCTGTCGCAGGCTTCCGGTTACGGGACAGCACTGGCACCGGACCAGTACGTATGGGGAAGCATCCTGCCGATTATGAGCAACGCGATGGCGATGATTATGAATGCCCTGCTGACCGGAAGGCAGGAGATGCGGAACGCGGCTCTGAAGCAATGGGACTACGCCCTGGGTATGAACGCGCTGGATATCTGTTTTGTGACCGGTTTCGGAGAAAACCGGGTCATGCATCCCCATCACCGGCCATCGGAGGCGGACGGGATTGAGGAGCCGGTTCCCGGACTGATTTCCGGCGGACCCAACAACAAGATGTGCTTCCCCCAGACGAAGGAAAAGCTGGGCGAAAACACACCGCCGGCCAAATACTTCGTGGAGGAAACCTTCTCAGCGGATACAAACGAAATCGCGATCTACTGGAATTCCCCTGCCATCTTTGTGGGGGCATACTTCAACAGGATGATTGCGGATTAACCGTGACAGACGAAAACAGCATCCGGCAGACTGCCGGATGCTGCTTTTTGGAGTTTGATGGTTCTGTATGATTGCTGCCTGAAACGACAGGAAATCAGCCTTCCCAAAAGAGTTCGTCCAGGGTTCTGTCCAGTGCGTGACAGATGGCGATGCAGAGGTTGATTGTCGGGTTATAGTCGCCCTTCTCAATGGCATTGATTGTCTGGCGGGACACATTGCACAGCTGCGCAAGCTGTTCCTGGGACAGATCCTTGGCTGCGCGGGCAGCTTTGAGCTTCAGGTTTTTCATTTTATAATCCAGCTCCTTCCATCCAACTGTCACTTTTACTCAATGTCTTTGTCTTCGCGGAGTTCCTCTTCCAGCTCTTTTTTGTCCATGCGCTTCCGGATCAGCAGGGATGCGAAGATGATGACACCCAGTACACCGACGATGATCGGAAGAATAATATCAAGGGAACCTTCTTCGCCTCCGTTGAAGATATGACGGAAGCCGTTGAAAAGGTTGAGCAGGGCAACAGCGAGGAATACACCGCCGAAGGGCGACTCTTTTTTCATGGTGGTAAAGTAAGCATTGTTCAGGATAGCGTAAACCGAGAAGACAGTCAGGGAAATGAACATGCTCAGGATTACGGCAACCGGAATATCCAGCCAGGAAAGATTCATGGTGCTGAGCACCAGGACGATGAAGAGGCAGATCAGAAGCGTAACGTAGGCGATGGTCACCGCGCGGCCGCGGACGAAAAGCTGACGCTCGTCAAACTGCTTCACTTTTTTGCGGTCTGAGAGACAGAGCAGGATGATACCGACCAGGATTGCCAGGACCAGGAACAGAGAGACGATATTCATATCAGTTTCCTCCATTATGTTTTCGATTCATCATTTGATCTTTTTGTTTCTGCGGAAGGGATGCGGCGCCGTGCATCTCCTTTCGACAGTGACATAGTAACATGGGTTTGATGATGTGTCAAGTATAATTTACAAAAAGATTGATAAAAATTTCAAAATGCCATTACAGTGAGGGAGGAGTGAGGAGTGAGGAGGTAGGATAGGAGTTAGGAATTAAGAGGCAGGAGGCAGCTGGTTCAGGATATGTTATAGTGTTCATCAGAATCAATGGATGGTATAATCTGGGCAATGAAGCAGTTAGAAATAAAATACCGGAGGCAGAAAAAGTGGATTCCGATGGGATAAAGGCTTTTCAGGAGATTGTTGACCGTTCCCGGCGGATTGTGTTTTTCGGCGGGGCGGGTGTTTCCACAGCCAGCGGGATTCCGGATTTCCGTTCCGCGGAAGGTATTTACGCGGAAGAAGTGGACGGTCTTTCCCCGGAAATGATCCTGAGCAAATCATTCTTCTATCTTCATCCGGAAAAGTTCTTTGATTATTACCGGAAGCACCTGCTGTATCCTGACGCAAAGCCCAACGCCGCCCACCGGAAACTGTATGAACTGGAACAGAAGGATAAACTGCGCGGAATTGTCACGCAGAATATTGACGGTCTGCACAGGGCCGCGGGAAATATACGGGTGTATGAGCTTCACGGAAATGTGCATGAGAATGAGTGTATGGAGTGCGGGGCGTCCTATCCGATGGAAGCAATCCTGGAGTCCGATGGGATACCCCGCTGCAAAGACTGCGGGGGTGTGATCAAACCCAATGTGGTGCTGTACGGAGAAGTACTGCCGAAGTATGTATGCATTGGGGCGATGCGGGAGATTACCAACGCGGACACTCTGATCGTTGCCGGAACATCCCTGGCAGTGGAACCTGCTGCTTCTTTTCTGGATTGTTTCCGCGGGAAGAACCTGGTGGTGATCAACCGGGATCCGATTCCGGCGGAAACACACGCTGCGCTGGTGCTGCGCGGGGATGTGGCGGAGATTATGGCATATCTGTGACATGTGAACAGTTCGGATAAAAAAAGGTGTTGACAAACTAATTATATTTGATAAAATATAATAGCATCAAATAGAAAGGAGATGTACATGATGACAGTTTATGATTTTACAGTGAAGGACAGACAGGGAAGGGAAGTCAGCCTGTCAGACTATCAGGGCAAGGTTCTTCTGATTGTCAATACAGCTACCGGCTGCGGTTTTACTCCCCATTATGAACCCCTGGAGGCTATGTACAGGGATCTGAAAGACAAGGGACTGGAGATCCTGGATTTCCCCTGCAACCAGTTTGCAAACCAGGCACCCGGAAGTGAAGATGAAATTCATCAGTTCTGCACACTGAAGTTCGGCACGGAGTTCCCGCAGTTTGCCAAGATCGATGTCAACGGCGATAACGCAGACCCGCTTTTTGCCTGGCTTGCTGCTGAGAAGCCCTTCGAAGGCTTCGGAAAAGGCCTGAAGATGGCTGCCCTGAACAAGTTTGCGGACATGAATAACCGGAAATACGGTGAGAAGGCCTACATCCGGTGGAATTTCACCAAGTTCCTGGTGGACCGCGAAGGGAAAGTCATTGCGCGGTTTGAGCCTACCCGGGATATGAAGGAAGTACGGGACGCGGTGGAAGCCGCGCTGTAAAAGCTGAAGGGAAACATGGTATAAAAAGAACGCGGCCTTTCGGGGCCGCGTTCCTGTTTCTCCGGGATCAGAACTTATTTTGCTTCAGGCGCAGAGAAAGCGATGGGGGTGGCGCCGGTGGTCGCATCGGCGTCTGTTTTTGCGGGAAGCAGGCTGATCGGGACGGTTTCAAAGTGCAGGGTTTCAAAGGCTGC
This sequence comes from Clostridia bacterium, assembly GCA_017615475.1. Taxonomy (GTDB): domain Bacteria; phylum Bacillota; class Clostridia; order Christensenellales; family Aristaeellaceae; genus Aristaeella. The sequence goes on along the minus strand of JAGAAC010000185.1, from coordinate 22,103 downwards.
TTCATAACCGCTTTCCGTTGTGAAGCTCAGGGTGATGACATAGCCGGGCTTGTTGGTGCCGTTGATTTCGACAGACGCACCGTCTTCCAGGCCTTCGCCTGCCAGGTTTTCGCCCTTTTCACCGGTCAGGTTGTCGGTGACATACAGACCGGTAACCTTTTCGCCGGTGGTGTTGTAAACTGTATAGGTACACACGGGAGCGAAGAAGGAGATGGGAGTGGCTCCGGTCGTTGCATCGGCCTCTGTTTTTGCGGGGAGCAGGCTGATCGGGACGGTTTCGAAGTGCAGGGTCTCAAAGGCCGCTTCATAACCGCTTTCGGTTTTGAAACTCAGGGTGATGACATAGCCTTCCTTGTTGGTGCCGTTGATTTCAATGATTCCGCCCTTTTTCAGGCCTTCCTCACCGGCGTAGTTTTCACTCTTTTCACCGGTCAGGTTGTCGGTGACATAGAGCTCGGTGATTTTCTCACCGGTTTCATTGAAAAGGGTGTAGGTGCAGATTTCGTTTTCTTCCGCAAGCGCAAAGGCGCAGGCCAGTACAAGGCTGAGTGCGAGAAGGAGGGAAAAAAGCTTTTTCATACGTAATAATCCTCCGTTTTGTCTTTCTTCGGATCATGTGCCTGATCCTGGCTTTATTGTACATGGAATGAGTTGAAATTACAATAGATATATAGAAATAATTCTATATATAAATCTATTTAAAAACCGGCATATTTACTGCCGGTTTTATGCGGACAGGCTTCAGCATGGATTCTTGCCGGAATTGTCCTTTATGATTCCTTCCATCTGTTTTTGAAAATTCTTCAGGACCTTCATGTTCAGGGCATAAATGGTTTTTTTCCCTTCCCTCCTGCTGGTGACGATTCCGGCTTCGGTCAGGACCTTCATGTCGTGGGCAAGGGTGGGCTGAGTGATTTCGAAGCATTTCAGCAAAACGCAGCCGCACATTTCCCCGCAGGAAAGCAGATCAATGATTTTGACCCGCTTGGGATCGGAGAGGGCTTTGAAAACCTTGGCGATTTTGACGTACTGATTATTCATATACTTACCTCGTCATCGGGCTGGCGGTCGTCCTGTCTGTCTTTCTGTGTGACATTGTACCATATCCGGCCTTCAACGTGCGAATACTTTCTGTTTTCTTTCAGCGGGGCACGGCGGAAGAACAGCTTTTTCTCTTACACTTGCAATCAGGTCAGAGAAAAGAGATAATAAAACCACCGAGCTTAGAAGGATATGAAGAGTATGAAATATGATCTCATTTGTATCGGAATGGCACTGGTGGATTCCATTATCCGGGGGGTTGATCCGAAACCGGTATCAGCTTCCGGATACCTGGCTGAAACCGGCACGCTGAATGCCGGAGGAGAGGCAGTGAATGAAGCCGCTGCCGCATCCAAACTGGGGCTGAAAACAGGTATTCTCTGTGCCCTGGGAAACGACCCGGCCGGGGAAATTGTGCTGAAGGAACTGGAGAAGAACGGGGTGGATACCTCTTCCGTAGTACGGACAGCGGCCACACCGGTTACGACCATGTTTGTCCGGGAGGACGGAACAAGGCAGTCCATCACCAACCAGGCACACAGGTTCAATTTCCATCCGGAAAAAGACCCGGCACTGTTTACGGAAGCCCGGGCGGTGATCCTGGGGTCCCTGTTCCGGGCACCCTTTGACGATCCGGCTGTCATCCATGCAGTGGTCAGCAGTGCCAAAGCGGCGGGAGAAATGGTGATTGCGGACACCAAGCTGCCGAATTTCCGCTTCCTGACCCTGGAGGACATCCGGGAATCCCTGCCGCTGATCGACTATATCACGCCCAATGAGGACGAGGCCCGGCATTTTACGGGAGAGGACGATCCGGGGAAAATGGCGGAGGTTTTCCTCAGCTATGGGGTGAAAAACGTTATCATCAAGCTGGGGAGCAAAGGATGCATCCTGAAAAACAAAGAAATGACTCTCCGGATACCTGCCTGTCCTGTTCACGCGGTGGACGCCACGGGCGCCGGGGATAACTTCGCGGCAGGCTTTGTTTCGGAAATCCTCCGGGGCACCCGCAGAGAGGAAGCCCTGCGCTTTGCCAATGCCTGCGGTGCGATCTGTACTACGGCGGCAGGCGCCGGGACGGCCCTGCAAAACCGGGAACAGGTGCTGGAATTCATGCGGACACACGAAAAATCCAACCTGTAAGCGAAAAAGATTCCGGATCATTCTTCGATCCGGACTTTTCATTTTTGGCAGTTTCTGCTATTCTATGGCAGTGCGCAAAACGGCACAGTTTTCTGAACAGGAGGAATTCGGATTATGGGTTGGGTTATGTCACTGATTGCAGGCCTTGGAATCGGTTATTTTATTTATCAGTCAATGACCAGCGGCAAAAGCGGCGGAAACGGCAGAAAAATAACAGGCCGTCTGCATAAGAGCATTAAGGATAAAAAGATCTGCGGCGTCTGCGCTGGTATCGCGGAATACCTGAAGGTGGATCCCACGATTGTCCGTTTTATCTTTGCCATGATGGTCCTGGGCTGGGGTACCGGTATTATGGCCTACTTCCTCTGCGCATTGATTCTTCCCGCGGGAGACGCTGAAGATGAGGAAGAGGATGAGGAAGAAACCGAAGAGGAAGAAACGACGCCTGAAGAAGAGTTCTATACGAACAGCAGCAGCGGGAGCAGCAGTTTCTGATTGATTCCGGAAAATGAAGGAGGAGCTGCCTCTTATGATCTTTTCAGATCATTTTGAGGCAGCTCCTTTTTCTATTCAGATCAGCTGATGCCTTCCAGCGCAGTACCGTTCACATAGAGGGTATAACCGTTTCCGATCACAGCGGAGGCATTCCCTTCAAAAGAGTCAATCCAGGTATCCGCAGTCAGGATCCAGGTGCTGGTGTCATCCAGCACGACGTTGACAGTGCCGGCTTCGGTGGAAACCATTTCGCCTTTCGCGTTTTCGATTTGGCCGCTGACAGTTCCCTCGAAGGCGGAACCGTCAGCGAGGGTCAACGTCAGCGTGGAATTGTCTCCCACCAGGAGAGTTCCGGTCAGTTCCTGGCCGCGGGCAGTCAGTTCCGCAATGTTGGACGCACCGTGCCAGCCGTCATCGCAGACGGAAAGGAGAATATCACTGCCTTCATTGTGCAGCGTTACGCCGGAAAGGGTGATGACCGCGTGGGTGTTCGTCACATGGAACATGTGACCGCTGAGACTGGTCAGGCTGCCGCCGGTCATGGTGAAGGATGAAGTGCCGCTGTCCGCGTCACCGGACATGGATTGATAGATCATAATCGTGTCAAGGAAAGTGGCGTTTCCGTTGCACTGGGTGTTGGAAGCCGTCATATCACAGTTTTCCAGGGTAATGGAGTTCTTCCCTTCAATACAGACTCCTTCTGACAGGCTGGATATGAGGGAAGCGTTTTTCACCGTTATATCCGCAGTGGAATAAATAGCCGGTGATCCCAGACCGCTGGTTGTATATGTTCCGCCGTCCACGACTACCGTACCGCCGCCGCGGTCTGTGCGGATCGCCGCAGAGGAACGCCCGGAGGTTGAAACCTCCAGATTGCTGGCATAGGTTGTACCGCCGCCGGTGGTCATGATTCCGCCGGAACCGTCACCGGTGGTGGTGATGACGGTGTCTGAAATGACGACGGTTGTGCCGTCACCGGCAGCTCCGTTCCGGCCGCCGTTTCCGCCGTAAGAGAAGACACCGTTGGCGCCGGAGGCAGAGGTTTCAATGGTTCCGCCTGTAATGACTGCTGTGGATCCGCCCATGACGAGCAGCGCCGCATTCTGACCGTAAAAACTGCAGTTGTCGCCTCCGTTTGAATCACCGGATTTGGTCACTGCGGAATCGGTAATGGTGACTGACTCCGAAGTGTTGATCAGGAGGGCGTTTTCATCTGCTGTATCAGAGGAGAAAGTCTGACCGGTCAGCTCTGCAGCTTCGGTTATTTCGGCGGCGGCAGTATATTCAAAAGAAGCAGTGCCGCCTTCGGGAGGAGTTCCTCCTCCGAAACCACCGGGAGCACCGTCCGGAGGTGTTCCTCCGCCAAAACTGTCCGGAGGGGTACCGTCCGGAGGCGTTCCTCCGCCAAAACCGTCCGGAGGCGTACCGCCTCCAAAACCATCTGGCGGAGTACCGCCTGCGCCGGGGCCTCCCTGGGGAGGGGCACTTCCCGTGGATTCTTCCGCAAATGCGGTTATGCTGAGCATCATGGCCAGGGCAAGCATGATGCAAAGGATTTTTTTCATGGTAAAACCTCCTTTAAATCAAGGTCAATCATCCTGATTGCTCCGTCTGCCGGAACTGTTCCCGGCAGGACCTATTATCACCGGTCAGCTTAAGTGAACCTAAAATGAATATGAAATCAGTGTGAACAATACAGCCTTTGTTATCAATATCCGGAGAAGGAAAGCGGAAAACCGGCATGCGGTAACAGCATCAAACCGCCGCGGGACTGAATCCCTGCGGCGGTTTGTGTCTGACTTATGCTTTTTTCCTGACCGGAATCCAGAGCTCACAGAAGACGCCGGGCCGGCCTTTTTCGAAGTAGATCTCATAGTCTGTGGCATCACTGGATTCATAACCCATCTGGGGAAGAAATTCCCTGTAGAACCGGGACCAGGTCTCCGTGATGCAGTCACCGTTTTCACCGACACAGTCAAAGACGGCATAGGTTCCGGAATCCACATTCCAGACGGAACAGCCGGCTTTTTCCAATGTATCGGGATCAAAGACGGCGGTGTCTTCATCAATCGGGATGCCGATGCCGTAATCAAAGGTTCCTGCGTCTTCTTTTGCCGGAGAGCACAGGCCGTACAGGTCATGTTTTCCTTCCGGCCGCAGGTTGTATAACAGGCCGGTCAGTTTTTTTCGGCCGCATTCTTCCCAGAAATCAGCAACGTCATGATTGCTGTCGTCACTGATGATCTCGTTGGGGAAACTTTTGACCACCGCCAGGAATTTCCGTGCTTTCGTCTGAACGATCCGGTAATCCATGCGTTTACCGCCCTCCACTGTCAGCCGGATAGCGATCGGATTGAAAAGCACGAGCCTGGCGGATTCGTCCCTGGCAGACCGGGGAGCAATGCCGTGAAACCTGGTGAAGGCCTTGGTGAAGCTTTCCGGGGTATCGTAGCCGTACTTCAGTGCCACATCGGTGATCCGGGCACCTGTATCCACGATTTCCCGGGCCGCCAGGGAAAGCCTGCGGCTGCGGATGTAGGCAGTGGGTGTCATCCCGGTCAGGAAACTGAAGGCCCTGTGGAATTCGTAGGCTGAAGTGTGCACATGCTTCGCCACATCTTCATAGCTGATTTCCTCCAGAAGATGCTCTTCCATGTAAGATACTGCCTGCTGCAGCGCTGAGATCCACTCCATAGTCTCTCCTCTTTCCGCCGGCGATTATAGGGGCAATCAGAAGGGCCCTGCATTTCCCTGCCTGCGGAAATTTGTCAGGTTGCCGGATGATTGTTTTTCCGCTGACAGGGAAACGCCTGCCGGGAGGTTTATCCTTTATACTCCCAGCCGTTGTCGCCGTGATAAATCATCAGTTTCGTCATGCCGCCGTCTATACAGAGGTTTTCACCGGTAATGAACCCCGCTTTATCAGAACAGAGGAACAGCACCGCTTCCGCGATGTCCTCGGGTTTGCCCACCCGCCCGGCAGGCTGCTGCCTGGCATCGGCACCGGTAATCTCACTGCCGGTGGTATCGATCCAGCCGGGGGAAATGCTGTTGACCCGTGCTTTCCCGGAAAGGCTCACAGCCATGGCGTGGGTCAGTGCGGCGATCCCGCCTTTGGCGGCGGTATAGCTTTCCGTCTGCGGCTGGCTCATCCTGTCCCGCGAGGAGGAAATATTAATGACCGATGCTCCCGGAGCCAGGTAAGGCATGAACAGCTTTGTGAGATAGAAGGGCGCTGTCACGCCTACGGCAAGGGCATAGGAGAATTCCTCCCAGGAACAGTTGTCTATTCCCTTCATCAGCGGCAGGGCATTGTTGATGAGATAATCAATACGGCCGCTTTTCTCAGTAACGGAAGACGCGAACCGTTCCAGCGTTTCCTTGTCGGATACATCACCGACAAACCAGTCTCCGGGCTGCTTATCTATGATATGGACTGCGGCGCCTTCCCGGGCGAACGCGTATGCTACGGCTTTACCGATTCCATGGGCACCGCCTGTGATTACAGCTGTTTTTCCGTCAAAAGCTTTCATTTGCCGGCCTCCAGCTTTTCCTTCCATTCGTCTTCCCTGAAACCGGTCAGCACGAAGGAGTCACCGACCAGCAACGGACGCTTGACCAGCATGCCGTCGGTCGCGAGGAGGGCCAGCTGCTCATCCTCACTCATGGACGGAAGCTTTTTCGACAGTTCCATTTCCCGGTAGGGAATGCCGCTTGTGTTGAAGAAACGCTTCAGCGGAAGACCGCTTGCGGCATAATACTTCCGGAGTGTTTTTTCATCCGGATGATCCGCTTTGATGTCAATGACTGTGTGCTCGATTCCCTGATCCTTCAGCCATTTGAGGGCTTTCTGGCAGGTGGTGCAGCGGCTGTAGCAATAGACTTTCAGCATTTCCGTATCCTCCCTGATTCGATGTTGTTTTTCCTGTTAAACAGATTACGGTTTTTTCCAGACGGCTTTGAAGATGTGCCGCTTATCTCCCTGGTAGTCTCCGGTTCCTTCAAAGAACGGTGTAAAACCGCATTTCTTCAGGACCTGTTTTGACGCCACGTTGTCGCTGAGGCAGACACCGTATATTTCATCGATTCCGATGGTGGCCGCGATGACCGGCAGAAAAGCCCGGACAGCTTCTGAAGCATATCCCTTTCCAGTGCGCTTTTTCGCAATATGGTAACCGATCTCCCAGAGACCGTCCTCAAAGGGAACCAGCTGTACATAGCCGATGTTTTCCCCGGCGTGTTTCGTAAAGACGGGATAGGTGAGCGGCCCTTCCGTTCCGCCGTAGCAGGACATCAGGAATCCGATGACTTCCCGGGCTTCCTCAACCGTTTCAAACACTTCATCCGGTACAAAACGCCGGTTGTCCTCGTCCAGCGAGTTTTCATGGACAGCCTGCGCCATGTCAGCCGTAAACTCTGTAATGATGAGCCGTTCGGTTTCTATTCTCATTGCTTATTCTCTCTTTGCTGCTTATTTTTCCAGACGCTCATTCCGGTGCTTTCTCCGCCTGAATGATCAATTGCTCAAAACTTTCCGCAAAATGCCTGTCATCTTCTTCCGTCCGCTTTGCGGGGCCTTTCAGATGATGCTTTCCGTCTCGCCGGGCTTTTTTGGCCAGATGCCGTTCCATGAGGAGCCTGTCTATATTATCATCCGTATACAGCATACCGCTCTGGTGAATGGCTCCGGCACCTTTCCCCAGCGCCAGCGCGGCTACGCCGTAATCCTGCGTGATGACTATATCCCCGCGGCGGCAGAGATTGATCAGCGCCAGGTCGACCGCGTCCGCACCCGCGCCGATGACTTTGACAGTGCTGTAGTCGGAGGTTAGCCGGTGACTGGTATCGCAAAGCAGGACAACCGGAATGCCATGCTTCCGGGCAATGCTTTCCGCGATACGGATGACCGGGCAGGCATCCGCGTCAATGTAAATGGTCATGCTTTTTCTCCCGATGTCTTTTTCCGGATTTTCGGGGCGGTCATGCTGAAACTCATGTCCAGCAGGGCAGTAATCTCCTCCCGGCTGGCTGACCCGTCCAGCAGGACGGTGATCCATTTATCCTTGTTCATATGGTAGGCCGGAAGAAATCCTGGCTTTCCCCGGAGGGAGCCTATAACGATGGGATCACATTTGATATTCAGGATATCGACATTTCCGTCCCGGCGGATGCCAAGAGTCCGGAAAGGGATCATCATGGCGATACCGAACCATTTCCGGTTATCGATATGACGGAACACACAGGTCACATCGTCCCGGGAAAAAGGATAGTCCGGCTCCACACTGTAGGTGTCGAAGATGTAGTCTGTCAGTTCCTGCCTGGTCATGGCTTACTCCTTGTTTTCCGGTAAAAGAAGGGGAATCAGTTCGTGAAGATCCGAAATGACGAAGTCCACCGGATATGCATCCGGCAGCGGCTTCCGGTCCGGATTATACCAGCAGGTGCGGATTCCGGCATTGATTCCGCCCTGCATGTCACTGGTGAGGGAATCGCCGACAATCATAACCTCGGACAGGCTTTCCGGGGAAACCGTTTCAAGGACTTTATCAAAGAAGGCTTTGTTGGGCTTTTCAACCCCCAGCTGTTCGGACAGGAAGATTCCGTCCATCTGCTCACCCAGGCCGGAAAGCTTCAGCTTTTTCGTCTGCGCAACAATGGTTCCGTTGGATACGATATACTGCCGGACCTTTCCGCGCAGGGACAGCACAAGGTTCAGGCTGTCATCCCGGCAGACAATCGTGTCTCCCAGACGATACTGATATTTTTCGTTGAAGGCGGGGGCCAGCACGGGATCAATTCCCTGTTCCGCGAAGAAGGTTTCGAACCTTCCGACCAGGACCCGGTCCTTGGTGATCTCATTCCGTTCCAGGCGCTGCCAGAAACCTTCATTGATCTTTGAATACCGCCGGACCATCTCATCCGTGCATTCTCCCAGGCTGAATTCACGGAACAGGGACCGGATGGCGGCACTTTCCGCCGCGGAAAAATCCAGCAGGGTTCCGTCCACGTCCCATAAAACCGTTCTGATCATTTCCGGTTTCCTTTCGTCCGTCGCTTTTATACTGATATGATAATATGAACCCCCTGTCTGTAGCAAGACAAAAGGCGGGCTTCTTTTCTTTTCTGAAAGAAAGATGGTATAATGCCATCAGTTTCCGTTACAGTGTAAAAAGCTTTTATTACCATTGCGGAGGGATTGTACCATGAAAGAGAAAATCAACGTTTTTGATTACGCGGAACAGCTGAACAAGGCGCTTCCGCAGGGAATACTGCTCAACACCAGCGGGGACAAATTCAACACCATGGTCATTGGGTGGGGACAGCTGGGAACCCTCTGGAACCTGCCGACCTATACGGTATATGTCCGGCAGAGCCGGTATACCAAGCCGCAGCTGGACAAGACGAAAGAGTTTACGATTTCCGCCCCGGTTTCCGGCAAGCTGGACAGGGAAGTGTTCCGGATCTGCGGCACTCAGTCAGGCCGGGATGTTGACAAGGAAAAGGCCGCGAACCTGACGCTCGTGGCAGCGGATGAAATCCAAACGCCGGGAATAAAAGAATATCCGCTGACGCTGGAATGCAGGGTGCTGTATCAGCAGGACCAGGCACCGGACAGCATTCCCGAAGAGATTCGGCAGCGTTTTTACCGGAACGGCACCGATGAAGGGGATTTCCATACCGCCTACATCGGCCAGATTGTCAGCGCCTATATCATCAGTGAGGATTAATGATGGAACAGATACGGGTCAGGGAATATACCGATACGGACCTGGACGGGATGATTCCGATCTGGAATGAGATCGTTGAGGAAGGAATCGCTTTCCCGCAGGAGGAGTGCCTGGGCCGGGAAAGCGGCAAAGCCTTCTTCGCATCCCAAAGTTATACGGGCGTGGCTGAAGCAGACGGAAAAATCGTCGGCCTGTATATCCTGCATCCAAACAATATCGGCCGCTGCGGTCATATCTGCAATGCCAGCTATGCGGTTTCAGCTGAAGCCCGCGGGCAGCATATCGGAGAAAAACTTGTGCAGGACTGCCTGCAGAAAGCCAGGGAACTCGGATTCCGGGTGCTGCAGTTTAACGCGGTGGTGGAGAGCAATATCCACGCGAGACATCTTTATGAACGGCTTGGCTTTGTACAGCTTGGAACAATCCCCGGCGGTTTCAGGATGAAAGACGGCAGTTACGTGAATATCTGTCCATATTACCGGGCGCTGGAATAAAGACATAAACATTTCCGGGAAAGGAACAGGGGATGTTGACAATAAAAAGGTAATATGTTACATTCATAACGCAATATGTAACATATTACCTTTGCTGAACGAATCGAGGCGGATATATGAGTTATGATGAAGCCATGAACATTGAACAGGTTGAATTCGGCAGCATGCCGCCTCAGGCGTTTCTTCTGGGGCTGCTGAGCGCGTTTGACAACCGGTATCAGGCAGCGGCAGGCGCCTTCTTTCAGGACATTACCTGGAAACAGTTTTTTGCCATCATCTGCATCAATCTCTGCAAGGAACCGCCGACACTGAATGACCTTTCGGAAGTGATGGGGAGCTCCCATCAGAATGTGAAGCAGATCCTGCTTAAACTGGAGAAAAAAGGTTTTGTTACCCTGGAAACGGATGAGAGTGACAAGCGGAAACAGAGGATCCTGATTACGGAAACATGCAGGGAATACTGCCGGAAGAACGATGAGCAGAGCCGGAAGATCATCCGGCAGATTTTTGAAGGTGTCAGCGAAGAAGACCTGACAGTGACGATCCGGACAATCATGAAAATGGAAAGGAATGTAAGCCAACTATGAAAACACTGGTGATTTATACTTCCCAGACGGGTTTTACGCAGAAATACGCGCAGTGGATTGCCGAAAAAACAAATGCGGAACTGATGGAACTGAAGGACGCAAAGAAAAAGGATCCCGGTTTTTTTGACGCGTATGAGGCGATTGCATACGGCGGATGGATGATGGCGGAGAAGGTTACGGGGATCAGCTGGTTCCTCGGACATGCTCCCCTGTGGAAGGGAAAACGCCTTGCTGTTTTTGCCACGGGCGCGGGCCCTAATGCCAACCCGGAACTGGACACGGCCCTGGAAAAGATCCTGAATGCCGAACAGAAGAAGTATATCAGGGTATTTTACTGCCAGGGCGGCCTGAACTATGACAGGATGAAGCTGCCTTACAGGATGATGATGAAAATGTATGTATCCGCTATGAGCAAAAAGAAAAATGCCACAGAGGATGAAAAGAAAAAGGCGGCCATGATTGCTGAATCCTATGACGTTGCGGATATCCGGTATGCGGAGCCGGTTGCGGCATATCTTACAGATAAAACGGACGGGTAAGCAGATTGCCCTGAAAAATCTTTATAACTTTTTTTGAAAAAGTGCTTGACCTTGCACTTAACTGCAATGATAGCCTGCGGGTGAGGAGGAAGAGATATGATCACGATCCAGGGATTCGCCAAGCTTTGCGGATGCAACACCCAGACGCTGCGTTACTATGACCGGATCGGTCTCCTGGCACCGGCAAAGGTGGATCAGTGGACCGGATACCGGTACTACGAGGAGGAGCAGGCTATGCTGTTTGTGAAAATCAAAAACCTTCAGATGGCTGATTTCTCCATCGAGGAGATCAAAACGCTTCTCAATGAAGACGAGGATCACCTGATGGCGGCGTTTGACCGGAAAATCCGGGAGCAGAAGGAGAAGCTCGAGAGGATCATCAATATTAAAGCATCATATCTCGATGAAGCGATGAATATGCAGATGATGGTTAACACGATGATCGACTTTGTGGAAGGCCGCATGAGCAACCCGGAACTCTGGAAGGAATTCGGCCTGGACCAGGAAAGAGACACGGAAATCAGCGCCAGGGTGCATGAGATGCTGGCGGACTGGCTGGAACAGTGCAAGAATGCCGGCGCCGACATGGCCCAGTACATGGAAAGCATGCAGGAAATGGTGGATAAGCTGAAAAAAGGCACGCTGGAGGAGGAACAGCGGAAAATGCTGCTCGGTGATGAGGAAGATCTCGAAAAAGATATTCCTGCAGGTGCGGAGAAGGTCTTTGGCAGGGACGGCTGGGCGCATGTATCCGAGTGGATCAATGAGATTCCGGCGCTGGAAAAGGGCAGGCAGAGCTTCTTCCTGTTCAGTGTGCCCGCGGACAGCCTGATCGTTGATCCCGGGTTCCCCACGCTGATGCTGGCTGTGATGGGCGTCCGGTACAACACCCTGGAAGGCGGAATGAGCTGTAAGGTCGCTATGAGCAAGGACGGACTCAATCATTTCTCCCTGCTGCAGAAATAAGCAGATGATCCGTTCAGACGGGAAACAGGAACAGCGGTATAAAAACCGCTGTTCCTGTTTTATGGCCTCGTGAAAGCAGGAATTATTGTGCTGTTTCCGGTAATCGTCAGAAAGTACAGGAATTATGCCGGTCAGCATGGTTTCGCTTTCCTATATTTCATGGTATCATTTGTGCCGGGAATGGCGTCTGCCATCGACTTATATTTTTTGAAATCTTTTGCCACAGGAGATAACAGACTGAGATGAGCAGTTTTATAAGAAAAGCTGATAAGAACGATTTGTCACGCATAGCAGAGATACAGGTCTTTAACTACCGCCTGTTCTTTTACCCGATTTTTAAATCGGACGAGTATTATTTCAACGAGCTTCGCGTTCCGTCTCTCATGCAGGATTATGAATCCGGTCTTGACAGCCTGTATGTATATGATGATGGCGCAGTCAAAGGTTTTATAAAGATAGAGGGAACCTATATTGCGAGACTGTTCGTTGAGCCTGTTCTTCAGAATGCTTCCATCGGTTCCAAATTGCTGGAATATGCAATAAAGGAACACGACGCTGATCATCTTTGGGCCCTGGAAAAGAATGAAAAAGCAATACGTTTTTACGAAAGACACGGGTTTACTGCAACCGGAGAGAAAAAACCGGAAGACGGAACATCCGAGTATCTTGTGCTTTTAAAGAGGGTATAACCCGGAAACCCGGAATACAAGCTTATTACTGCTTCCCGGAAGTCAGATTTACAGGTATCAGCATTTCCAGAGTTTTTCGTCAATATGCACCCTCCGGATCAGGTAAGGAGGGTGTGTTTTATGTCATTGTATTGATCTGAGGAATCGGGTTTACTTTATCGGTTTAGTAAAAGAAAAACGGGCAAAAACCGGTCCGATTCAGAGAAATACGGAACCGCGGCAGGCAGCTTTGCCGGAAAAATGGAGACGAAATTTGAACAAAACCGCATAAAAAAATGAACTAAACCTGTTTGACAAACAGAGCGTTTCTGTGTTTATATGTGAATGGAAAGAGTACAAAACCGGTTTAGGCAAACAGGAGATAAAAAGTGAGCGTAACGATAAGGGATGTAGCCCAGTACTGCGGGGTATCTGTATCAACCGTTTCCCGGGTGCTGAACGGATATACGGATATCAGCGAGGAAACGGCAAACAAGGTCTATGCGGCCATCAAAAAGCTGGATTTTGTTCCCAGCAACACTGCCCGTATGCTGTCCAAAAAGAGAACAAAGATCATTGGACTGACTATTCCGGATATCAAGGATCCCTTTTTTTCAGAAAATGCCTCCGGAGCGGAAAAACTGCTTCAGGAGAACGGATACGAAATCTTTTACGGGAACATGGAACGCAGCGAGGAAAAGCTGCTGAACTTCCTGCAGCAGGCCAGGCAGATGCGGTTTGACGGCCTGATCATCACACCGGATGAGTGGACAGAGGAACTGCTTGACACCATCCAGAAACTGCCCATGCCCGTGGTGGCACTCCGGAGAAGGCCGCCGCAGAGCAGCGGGGTGCCTTATGTGGACAACGATCATTATAAGGGCGCCATGGAGATGATGTCCTACCTGAGCGAGCTGGGGCATACGAAGATCGCGCACATTGTGCTTCCCACCGCCATCGGCGAGATCCGCCGTGAAGCCTATTATGATTTCTGCCGGATCCGCGGCATTGATGTCCGGGATGTCCGTGTGAACCTGCGGGCGAACAAACTGGATGAGGCAAAAGAAAACGGTTACCAGGCCATGAAGATCATTCATGAAAAGTATCCTGACACAACGGCGGTTTTTGCCGGAACGGACCAGCTGGCGATCGGCGCCATGGTCTACCTGCGGGAAAAGGGCCTGACCGTTCCGAAGGATATTTCGATCTGCGGCGCCAATGATATGGATTATTCATCGCTTCCCTGGTTTGACCTGACTACCACCTCCCTGAACCGCACGGAAATGGGGCGGGCTGCGGCGCAGATGCTGCTGGACATTATCGAAAAGCGGCAGACTCACCCGGAGAACCTCCTGCTCGGCACAACCATCGTCGTGCGGGGAAGCACCCGGAGTATCAAACCAAAGGGCAAAACAAAATAACAATACAGCTTCCGGAAAAAGCCTTCCGGAAGCTTTGTATTTCCCTGCTGAAAAGGCAGATACATGGACACCAGCCTGACACCAGCCCGTTATGCTTTGCCAGAAACGCAAAAAGTACGAACATTATTGACACAATTTGCATATGCATTTATAGTACATAATGATAAAGATCATGCTGTAAAAAGCAGAATACAGTAAAAAACATGCAAAAAGCACCGCACAGAATCAGACGCGGTTTACAGACGGGGAGTAATACGATGTTCGAATTCCTGAAAAACAGAAGGGCATCCATGCTTCAGCTGGCGGAAAAAAGAATGGTCCGGATGCTGAAGGATGAACTGGGTATAAGTGTGCTGGGAATCAGAATTGTGTCCAGAAACGAAAGTATCATTCACACAGGCATGAACGGAAATCATATCAGGATTCCCTGCCTGTATCTCTTGATGGCAGAAGATGAATACAATAAAAGCCTGGATACGCCTGACAGCAGGAGAACCGAGATTCTGAAAGATGAAATCCGGAAAAAAATCATTCCGGTCTGGCTGAAAGTGATCAGGGAGACCGGGCTTTCTCCCGAGAATTACTATGACAATTCCATGCAGATCGGCGCCACCAATGTGGACCGGCGGTATTATACGGAATTTGCCAGGAGCCAGAAGGAGCAGATCAGGGAATACCTGAACAGGCATCTTCACCAGGAACCCTGGCAGATTTATGCGTCTTCCCTGCCGGGGGTCAACATCGTTTATAAAACGGAGGATTATATCCGGCTGCAGATCGAAGACTGGCAGGACGAACTGACGGAAGGTATCCGGAAAATGGCGGAAGAATATGTGAGAAGGAAATACGGTTATGTTCCCTGTGTTTTGTCTGTCCGGTTCTATCATCCGAGAATGGTGGGATATAACGGGTACGGAATGGCCAGGGAGGACTGAAGATCAGGACTTTATTTTTCACATCGAATGGAAATAAACGAAGATAACGCTCGCAGGTGAATCTTTATTCCAGAAGCGGGACATGATACCCTTTAAGCACAGTGAGCAGGAGCTCACTGAAAAAACGCAGGGAGGGTAAAAGAGATGCCGCCCGTATTTCTGATCCGGAAAAGAGTTATCCTGTACAGACTGGCTGCTACCGGAGCGGTTTCCCCGGCATCGGCCAAGACGCTGGCAGAAGCCGGCGTGCTGAACCCGAACGGCCTGAAAATGTTTACCGACATCCTGGTCAGGCAGGGAGTGATATGCCGGACCGCAGACGGCAGGTATTACCTGCCGGAAATAAAGTAAGAGAATGATTCAGAATTTTAAGGGGTGAATGAGCCATGGCAAAGATGGAAAGAGTCCTGAAGGGAAACTTTGATAAGATCCTGGCTGTGATTGAGGATGGTATCCTGCGCGGAAGCGCTACCGCGTCCCTGGAGGACAGCAGCGATTTTTCCGGTGGAAGCAGCCGCTGCTCCGTACGGGTGTTTGAACGATACAGCATGCTCGGAAGCAACCGTGTCTCCATGAGTGTGACACTGTTTCAGGGCAGTGATGACCTCATTTATCTGAGTGCCATTACTTCCGGAGGATCCCAGGCCATGTTTATGAAACTCAACACCTTCGGAGAAGAAGCATTCCTGGAGAAGCTGGAAGCTGTGCTGGACAGGAACTGAAAACCGGCAGTGAACAAGCAGCCCCGTTCGTTTTTGCGAACGGGGCTGCTTGTTCACTGCCGGAATGCCGGCTTACAGAAGGCCGGAATCAGTCAGTTTTTTCAGGATGGCGGAGGCCAGGTACACATGGCCTTCGATGCTGAGGTGCTCTTCATCGACAGGAGAAGGAACGGCATAATCGGAGGCTGCCATGAAAAGGTTGCCTCTTCTTGCCGCTATGGCCTGATAGATTTCTTTCAGCGCGGTACTGGTTTCAACTGATTCCCGGTCAAAGGCCGGATCCTTGTCCGGACGCCAAACGTTCTCTCCCAGCAGAATCGGGGAGAGAACCAGTATTTTTCCGGGGGAAACAAACTCTTCAAAACGGGAAATACACTGCTCAATACCGTCGCCGATCTGCTCCGGTGTATTGCGCAGTGTTTTTTTACAATCATTTGTACCCAGCATCAGGATGACAGCAGCAAGGTCTTCTGTGCGCCTGTAGCGGGCGATGGAATCTATGCCTTTACGAAAAGGACGGGCCGGGTCCTCGAAGACGGTGGTCCTTCCGACCACCCCGTCCTCGAGGATCCGGTATCCTTTCGGTGTAATGATCCTCCGCAGAATACCCGTCCAGCGGGTGTACTCCGGATATCTGTCCATGGTCCCGGGAATCAGTCCCCAGGTATTTGAGTCTCCAAAGGCGAGTATCTGCTTCATTTCTGCTTCTTTCCTCAGATGATTTCGGAACCTGTTATTCGGCCAGTCCGCCGCCTTCCAGCACCAGGCTGTCCTCGTAATCCAGACCGTAGGTATCCACCAGGGTCTCTTCATAATCCTTGTGGAAGAAGTTTTCACCGGCCAGCGCCCTGATTTCATCGTTGATCCAGTTCAGCAGACTTTCGTTGCCCTTGCTGACGGCGGGGGCGATGGTATCCTGGCTGCCGAGGGAAGGAATGCCGACGGTGTAGCCCTCATTTTGCAGGGCGAAGGCGATCACTTCGGTGTTGTCATTGGCCCAGGCAGCCGCGTTGCCGTTTTCCAGGGCGTTCTTGGCATTGGCGTAGGTGTCGTATTTCTGCAGGAGGATTTCAGGATTGTTCTTGATCAGGTAATCTTCTGCGGTGGTGCCGGAGATGACGATGACCTGGTCATCGGCAGTGAGCTCGGACAGATCCTTGATCACCCGGCTGTCCGGTGAAACAACACCCAGGGCTACGTTCATGTAGGGCAGGGCAAAGTCCACTTTTTCAGCGCGCTCGGGGGTAACGGTGAAGTTGGCCAGGACGATATCCACTTTGCCGGTTTCCAGGTATTCAACGCGGTTGGCAGCTTCGGTGGAAACGTAGTTGACAGTCACGCCGAGATCCTCGCCGATGCGGCGGGCAAAGTAGACGTCATAGCCCTGATATTCACCGTTTTCATCCACATAGCCAAAGGGGTTCTTGTCGGAGAAAACGCCGATGTTGATGGTTCCGGAAGCTTTGATTTCGTCCAGGGTGCGGTAAACCACATCCGCGGAAGCGGTCACGACGAGGGAAAGGGCCAGTACGAGGGCAATTGCGAGAGCAATGATATTACGAATGGTTCTCATGGGGATTCTCCTTTCGGGCTTTACGCCTCTGCTTTATTTTTTCTGTTGAATTCAAAAGACTGCAGGAATTTCTTCGCCTGCTCTGTTTTCGGGGCGGTGAAGAAGGTTTCCGGGTCGCTTTCCTCCAGAATATTCCGGTCTTCCAGCAGGATGATCCGGTCTGCCACGGCCCGGGCAAAAGACATTTCATGAGTGACGATAAGCATCGTCTTTCCCTGGTCCGCCAGGGAAACGATGACATCCAGGACCTCCCGGACCATTTCCGGATCCAGGGCGGCTGTGACCTCATCAAAGAGCAGTATCTCAGGATGCATGCACAGGGCACGCACGATAGCGACACGCTGCTTTTGTCCGCCGGACAGCTGCCGGGGATAGCTTCCGGCCTTTTCCTTCAGACCGACCCGATCCAGCAGGGTCAGCGCCTCTTCCCGGACTTCCTCCCGGGAACGTTTCTGCGCCTTGACCGGGGCAAGGAGAATGTTCTCCAGGACGGTCAGATGAGGAAACAGTTCGTAATTCTGGAATACCATACCGACTTTCCGGCGCATCTCCGGCAGGTTTTTGCTTCCGTACCGGATCAGTTCACCGCGGAGCCGGATTTCTCCGCCCTGGATGTCCTCCAGGGCGTTAATACATCGCAGGAGTGTGCTTTTACCGCATCCGCTGGAGCCGACGATGACGACAACTTCACCTTCCCGGACCTCCAGGGAGAGATCTTCCAGGATGGTCTGGTCATCAAACCGCTTCGTCAGATGCGAGATGCTCAGGATAGTTTCCGCCACGCGCTCACCTCCAGTGCTTTTCAAGCTTTTTTGCTGCCAGGCTCAGGGGCCGGCAGGCCAGGTAATACATTACGAAGATGGTCAGAAAGACACCGAACGCGGCGTTCGGGCTGGCCTTCCGGTTCGCCTCAATGATCTGCTGGGCGACCTTCAGGATTTCCACCACGCCGATGAGGGTCACCAGGCTGGTGGTCTTGATCATCCGGGTAATCAGATTGATGGAAAGGGGCAGGAGCCGCCGTACTGCCTGAGGCAGGATGATCCAGCGGTAAACCTGGAACGGCTTCAGTCCAAGCGCTTCAGCGCTTTCCCGCTGTATGACGGGGATGCTGCTGACCGCCCCGCGGACCAGATCACCCATTTCCGCTGCTCCCCAAAGGGAAAAAACAATGATGGCTGCTGTCTCTCCGGAAAGATTCCAGCCGAAGGCCCGGGTTGTTCCGAAATACATCAGGAACAGCAGGACCATCTGGGGCATGATGTGGATGATGCCCAGCCAGATTCGCAGGATCACAGAAGAAACGGAACGCTTCCGGCTTGCTGCGATACCCAGCAGGATACCGGCGACGACGCTGATGCCGGCGGCAATTAGGCTGATGCGGAGAGCCACCCAGAGACCGCCCAGCAGCCGGACGAAGTTTTTCCCTCTCCAGAGAACCTCAAGTCCCAAATCCGGCATGCCGCAGCCTCCTTTCCCAGAAGGTCCCCAGCAGCGACAGCGGCAGGAGAATCAGCAGGTAGGCTCCGACCAGCAGGAACAGACTTTCCGTTGTCCGGTAATACAGGCCGATCTGGTCTTTGGCCGTGAACATGAGGTCCATGAGGCTGACGGCGGAGAACACGCTTGTCTCTTTCATCAGGAAGACCACATTGGCCATGAACGCCGAGACGCTGATCGCCGCCGCCTGGGGAAGAATGACACTCAGGAAAGTCTGTTTCCGGGTGAGTCCGAGGCTCAGAGCGCTTTCTTCCTGGATGCGGTCCACCGCCTCAATGCCGCTGCGGAAGGCTTCGGCCATGTATCCGCCGCCGAGAAAGGCAAGACCGGCGATGCCGCAGGCTTCCGGATTGGTTTTGATTCCGATCTTCGGCAGACCGTAGTAGATGAAGAACAGCTGCACCAGCAAGGGAGTGTTCCGGCTCAGTTCCACATAGGCCGCGATGAGCCGGCGAAGAACCGGTATCCGCCAGTGGAGAACTGCCGCACACAGCAGACCCACGAGGGTGGCGAGCAGGATGCCCGCGGTACCTGTCCGCAGGGTCAGCCAGGTGGCTTTTCCGTAGAGCGGCAGAACCTTTTCAATATACGCCCAATCCACTGCGCTGTTTCATCCTTTCCAATGATCAACAGCTGCCTTCAATGAAAAACCCGGCAGCCGTTTTGAAGCTCCCGGGCAGATATGACTTTATCCGATCCTGCGGCGGATCATTCAGAGCGCAGACACATACACGCCGACGCCCCAGCCATAATACATGCCCGGGAGATCAGCATTCGACACGTGGTCCTCAGGATTGTTTCCTTTTCCGTAAACATGTCCGCGCCTCCTTTCTGTTTCATTCGCTTCTGTAAAAAGCTTGTGGGCATGATATCACTATCAGCCTACTATGTCAATAGGCAATAAAGAAAAAAAACAAAAAATTCTTTCCGGTGAGCGAATGAGCGGTTCACAAGGAATTGAACAACAGAAAAAAGAATCATGTATAATGAATATATCCGGGAAAGAATGATCATTATGATGATCCGGAAGGGAGAATGTATATATGAAGAAGTTTCTTATTCTACTTGTGTGCCTGGTACTGGCCTGCGGGTATGCAATCAGCGAGGATGCCGTTACTTCGGCGACGCTGAAAATTGAAAAGCTGCCCGAAGCGGAAACGCAGGAGAACGGCATCCTGGTGGTTTATTTCTCCCCAGATGATACGACAAGAGCCGCGGCGTACGCCATCGCGGCGGAGCTGAAGGCGGAACTGTTTGAGATTGAAGCTGCGGAACCTTATACGGCGGACGACCTGAACTATTTCAACAATAAAGCCAGGAGCATGACGGAAATGAAGGACAATGCCGCGCGCCCAGCTATTACCGCGCTGCCCGGGGAACTGGACCGATATGATACGATCTGGCTGGGATACCCGATCTGGGGAGGACAGGCGCCGAAAATTCTTTATACATTCCTGGAAAGCGTTGATCTGTCCGGGAAGACAGTGATTCCGTTCTGCACCTCCAATTCCTCCGGAATCGGAAGCAGCGCCGTAAACCTGCAGAAAGTGACGGCTGAAAGCGTGAAGTGGGAAAAGGGCGGAAGAGTCAGAAAGGGAGACACCGCGGAAGATATTGCGAACTGGCTGCATGAGATGATCCAGGAGTAAGAATCCGGGATCGGATTAATAAGAAAACGATAAGAGCTATAGAGTAAATCTATAGCTCCTTATTAATGTCCGGTATTGGACAATAACCTATTGATATAGTAGATTAATGCCAACACAAACGAAAGGGGTTCCGGAGATGCAACACCAGAGTGAACTGAATGCGGTACGGCTGAGCCGGAACCGAATGCGAAAGATAATTCACAATTTATAATTCATAATTCAGAATTATTTGTTTCAAAGCATACATAGTATTTCTGAACAGAAATAAAAAGAAATGATATTAATAAGGAGATCATCACAATGTCTGATATTAAGAATTCCGCCAACTGGTCTTTTGAAACGAAGCAGCTTCACATCGGTCAGGAACAGGCCGATCCGGCCACCGATGCCCGTGCGGTTCCGATTTATGCCACCGCCGCCTATGTTTTCCATAATGCCCAGCATGCTGCCGACCGCTTCGGCCTGCGGGATGCCGGCAACATCTACGGCCGGCTGACCAATCCTACCCAGAGTGTGTTTGAAGAGCGCATCGCCTCGCTGGAGAATGGCTCCGCCGCCCTGGCAGTGGCTTCCGGTGCCGCTGCCATCACCTACACCCTCCAGGCCCTGGCCAAGGCCGGTGAGCACATCGTTGCCTCCAAAACCATTTACGGCGGAACCTTCAACCTGCTGGAGCATACTCTGCCCCTGACTTCCGGCATCACTACCACCTTTGTGGATCCGGATGAGGAAGGCGCCTTTGAAGCAGCCATTCAGGAAAACACGAAGGCACTCTATGTGGAGACCCTGGGCAACCCCAACAGCAATATCGCTGACATTGAGAAACTGGCGAAGATTGCCCATGCCCATGGACTTCCGTTGGTGGTGGACTCCACCTTCGCGACACCTTACCTGGTCCGCCCGCTGGACTGGGGCGCGGATATTGTGGTTCACAGCGCAACGAAGTTTATCGGCGGGCACGGCACCGCAATCGGCGGCGTGATCGTTGAAGGCGGCAAATTCAACTGGAAAGAGAGCGGAAAGTATCCGTGGATCAGCGACGCGAATCCGAGCTATCACGGTGTCAGCTTCTATGATGCGGTCGGTCCCGCGGCCTTCGTGACTTATATCCGTGCGATCCTGCTGCGTGATACCGGCTCCACGCTGTCTCCCTTCCATGCATTCCTGTTCCTGCAGGGCCTGGAAACCCTGTCCCTGCGCGTGGAGCGCCATGTGGAGAATACCCTGAGAATCGTGGATTATCTCAGCAGGCATCCTCAGGTGGAGGCAGTTCATCATCCGTCCCTGGAAAGCGAACCCAGCCATGCGTTGTATAAGAAGTATTTCCCGAACGGCGGCGGAAGCATCTTTACCTTTGAACTGAAGGGCGACAGCGAAACCGCGAAAAAGTTCATCGACAACCTGGCGATTTTCTCCCTGCTGGCCAATGTGGCCGATGTGAAGAGCCTGGTCATTCATCCCTTCACCACCACCCACAGCCAGCTGACCGAGGAGGAACTGCTGGACCAGGGCATCAAGCCGAATACGATCCGTTTGTCGATTGGTACGGAGAATGTGAAAGACCTGATTGCGGCACTGGAGGCTGCTTTCAAAGCGGTAAAGTAAGAAACAAAGCAAAGGACGCGGGAAACCGCGTCCTTTG
>JAGAAC010000184.1 GCA_017615475.1 Clostridia bacterium | reverse complement strand
CGCACCGGTGCTGTCGTTTTCCGCTGCTGACAACGGAACGCTGGACCTGCTGAGCCGGGAACGGTTCGGGCGGACGCTGCCCTTCTGCTGCGGTTCAATTCCGGACTGCGCGGCGGTGATGGGAACGGCCATGGGGCTGGAACTGGCGCACCAGAAAACCGCCTTTGCCCTGTGCTACAAGACCATCCAGGGAATACAGCCTTCCGCCCTGACCCAGGGGCAGGTGGACAGCATCAAAGCAAAGAACGGGAACGTATATGTGGAGCGGGGCGGAAACCACTTTTTCCTGGAGAACGGGACGATGTGCAGCGGACGGCGGTATGATGAGGTGCTCTACGCGGACAAGATCGCGGAGGATCTGCGGAACGCGGCGGTGACACTGCTGGCGGAAAATCCGGACAAACTGCCCCAGACGGACGATTCCACGGCGCAGTTTATCAACCGTTTCTCCTCGATCCTGATGGGCTATACCGACCGGGGCGTGCTGGTCGCTGCCGTGTGGCGGGGAGCCGATACCGGACCGGTCCGGAACGGGGAGATCATTGAAAACGGCTTCCTGCTTTGGGCGGACAGCTATGACGACCAAAGCGATGCCGACCGGGCGGCGCATAAGGCGGTACCGGTGCAGTGCGCGCTCTGCCTGGCGGGAAGTATTGAGAGCATTGTGATAGAAGTGAAGGTACAGATATGAGGCGGGGAGTTTTACGACAGTTCGTCGATCAGGTTCTCCACTTCCTCTTTCATGTCCAGGAGTTTATTTGAACGCTCTTTCCAGAGACGCTCCATGGCTTTGATTTCCTTCAGGGTTTTCGAAATTTTGTCCTTATAGGCTTTGAGCTCTTCCAGTTCCATATCGTCCAGCCCGGACCAGTCCATCTGATCGATCTCATCCGCGCTGAACAGCCCGGTGCCGAATCCGTCACTCCAGTTATCGTTCACAGGCGGGTCTTCCCTGAAAAGACTGCTGAATATGCTTTGCGCCTCTTCCAGACGGCTGTAGGGGACATAGAAATCACGGGTGACGGAATACTTGCCAAGCTCAACGGTAACCATCCTGAAAGGGATGCCTTTGAGCTTCAGCGATTCACTGAGCATGACGGAAAGGGAATAATCCGTGCTGGTCATCAGACAGGGGTCATCAGCCGCCGGTTCACGGGTTTCCGTGCTGCCGCAGTGGGGGCACACTTCCGCTTCAATAATATGCCTGCATTTTTCACATATCCGTTCCATGGGGGTATCCTCTCTTTCGTTTTGGAATGATCCCTGTGGTTTTTTTGCATCATACCATGAAAACCGTTTTTTATCTATACCGGGGAGGTTCTTTTGATGGCTTATAACGTTTATTCCCTTCCGGATGTGAAATCCGTCCTGTATCATCCGGACGTGGGAACGGCAAACCTGCACCTGTGCGGCATCGGGAAGATCACGGTGGCAGCCGCGGGGGACCTGAGTTCCCATACCGCCACAGCGGACGGCTATGTGGTGGTGAACCGGCTGAAGACGACAAACGGAACCATCACCATTGAGGTGCCGCAGAACAGTATCGGGGATGATTTCCTCCGCCGGTGGGCGAAGTGGGCGAGAAATACGAACAGCCCGAACCGGATTGCCCTGGGAACGCTGACGATTACGGACGGCGTTTCCGGCTTCAAAACCATCTGCACAGGCGTTTCATTGCAGAAGACGCCGGACCGGACCTGGGACAGGACAGCGACAAATGTGAGCTATACGCTTCTGGCAGCGACCATAACGGAACAGTAAGAACAATTCATAATTCAGAATTCGTAATTCATAATTAGTGGGAGTGCTTTCCATGCATACTGTTACAAAGGATAACGAAATCATGTTTGACGGGAACCGGGTCGGTTTCCGGCTTTTCAAACTGGATGCGTTTTCCGGGGTGGCGCTGCTCCGGCTGATGATGCGATTAGAGACGAAGAATGACCATCTTACGATGCTGGACTTAATTGCTTCTTTGTCGGAGGAGGAACTCCGGTCGGTGATGACGGCGGTGCTGAACCATGTTTCCGTGCTGCTGCCGGCCGGGCCCCAGCCGGTGATGACCGGCCTGGAATGGGGTTATCCGGAACTGGAGCATGATACCCGTTCATGCATGAGGCTGCTGATGGAAGGCATTGCCTGGAGCCTTTCCGGTTTTTTCGGCGAAGGCGGGTTGAGGCCGGAGGCAGCCCCTGCGGCTGGATCCCCGTAACCTGCCCGAACATTGACGAGTTCCTTTTCCTGCCGGTGGCAGCCGGACTGTGGCAGCAGCACGAGCTGTGGGACGGGACCTATACGCTGGACGACCTGCTGGACATTGCCGAACTGATCCGGGTCCGGAGGGAAAATGAAAAAAGGGCGGCCGAAGCCGCCCGGAATTAACCCAAAGGTATAATCTGCTTATTTACCGCCTTCACCGGCCGCAAAAGGCGGCCCCTGTTTCAGACGCGTTCCGTTTCCCCCAGCATGAGCAGGCTCAGCTCCGGGATGGTTTTCTCAAAACAGAAGGTCCAGGCTTTGCCCGGGAGGGTGAGGGAAACGGAAAGATCGCGCGTCACCGTGTCACGGTGCGTGCTGAGCGAGAAACGTGTATAGAGCTCCCCCTGTCGTCTGATCACGTAAAGCTTCGTCTTTCTCATTTCTATCACCCTCCATCATATTAGACGACAGGAAGGGGCATTTTGTTTTCACTTTTTCGTAAAAAAAT
>JAGAAC010000001.1 GCA_017615475.1 Clostridia bacterium | reverse complement strand
GGCAACAACTACCTGAGCGCTGTGGACGGCACCTGGCTCCAGACGGAAAAGTAAAGAAGGTATAAGGGGCCCCGATACTGACGGTATGAACTGCCGTCAGTATTTTTATACACGCGGAAGAAAAAACGAAAATTTGCTGATTTGTACAGTCAAAAAGATGGAAAACCTGTCAAAAACCCCTTGACATGCCTTTGTATACATTGTATAGTCATCGCAATCTTTCAGAAAGGAGCTCTTCATATGAAGACTGCACGGATTATGACCCGGAAACTGAATAAGACTGCTGTTATGAATACCCGTGTCGGATCTGCGTTCGTCAGGCTGAAGGGCTCCGGTATATAATTTCCGGAATTCTTTCAGTGATTACGGCCGCTTATCCGAATCGGACAAGCGGCCTTTTTCTATCCTTCCCTTCGGGGAAAACGAAAGCAAAACGGAAAATGAGCGGAAGAAATCCAGCGCACGGCGCAAAAGAAAGGGACTGATGATTATGAGAAAGATTATAAAGCTGCTTTGATGATCCGGCAGGGCACTTCCTGTCCGGGATATATACCGGGAACCGGATCCCGCTGATCCGGTCCGGAACAAGAAAACGGCCGCTGCGGCGGCAGAATAGCATACTGAATGGCTGTGCCGGATGAAAAGGACGGTATCAGGCAGTGTGTTTAAGTTACCCAAAAAAGCCCGCGGAAGACGGGCAATCAAACCGTAAAAGAAAGAGGTAATGAACATGAATCGCTGGGAATATATAGGTCCTGTATGGGAAACGGAAAATGTTTACCGTGTCCTGGAAATCCTCAGGGGTGAAAAAATCCCTTACAAAATGCCCTTCTCAGATGTCTTTTTCACCAGCTATTTCCACCCTGTTTCCAAAGAAAGGCGCTGGGGAATTATGGTCAGGCGGAAGGACTGGGGAAAAGTGGTGGAAATACTTGAAAAGGAAGGCCTGGTACGCAGGCGGATGCTTCCGGCCGCGGAACCGGAAGCGCCTGCGGCCGGAAACGAATGCGGAAGCATGGCTTTCGCAGCCGCGGCGACCAGGTGATCGCCGTGTTTCAGGTGTATTTACAGGCGCAGTCTGCTGAAAAGGACTGCGCTTTTTTGCGGCTCCGGGGGATTTTTTCATGAATGAAAACGTTTTAAAAACAGTATGCTCTTATTTGTCCCTTTTTCTTCCGGGTAATGAGTGATATAATAAAAAAACCAGAAAAACTGTGTCCGCGGCTGATGACAGTGGTTCCGGATGACGGGGAAAGGAAGGGCCGGGCTGTGACGTATTTGCTGGACAAGCATTTTATCACGATCTTCCTGATCATCGGCTTTTCCATGAACATCTGGCGGCAAAGGCATGCGGGCGAAGAATACCGGATCTACTGGATGACCATTGTCAGCACGGTCATCCTGATTGTGGCGGACTGTTTTGTTGTTTGGGCGCAGGAGGATTCGAGCCGCCATGTATGGAGAATGATCTTCACGATTGTCGGCTATGTGACACGGCCGGTCGCGGCGCTGAGCGTTACCCTGATTGTTTATCCCAAAGAGCGGAAACCCATTTATCTCCAGCTTCCGTTTTACTTCAACCTGCTGGTATACTGTTCCGCGATCTTCTCGCCGGTGGCGTTCAGCTTCAATGAGAAATACGAGATGGTGATGGGTCCCCTCGGGTATACGGTGTTTTCCGTTTCCTTCTTCTATATCCTGTTTTCTGTCCTGACGGCCTGGGACCGGTTCAAGCACGAGGATCACGGCCGGGAACGCTATATCCTGTACATCTGCGCGCTGGCATGCGTGATTGCCGCCATGATCGACGGGCTGTCGGACGGAGACCACGTTAACGCCGCGATTATGGTCAGCAGTATTTTCCTGTATATGTTCTTGCGGTTCTTTGACGCAAACCGGGATCCGCTGACCCACCTGCTGAACCGTATGGCGTTTTATGATGACTGCGACCGCTACAGCGGAACAATCAGTGCTGTGGCATCGGTGGATATGAACGGCCTGAAGAAACTGAATGACGCGAAAGGACACGAGGCCGGGGATGAAGCCCTGATCGCTATCGGAAAGAGCCTCAAGGCGGTTGCCGGCAGGAGTATCCTTCCGTACCGGATCGGCGGGGATGAATTTACCATGGTGTTTATCCGCCAGGAGGAAACCGCGGTGCGGGATGTACTGGACCGGATGAAAACGCTGATCACTGAAGCCGGATATTCCGTTTCCGTCGGCTATGCCATGCGGGGCGGCCGGGATGATACCGTGACGGATATGCTCCGGAGATCGGACGAATGGATGTATACGGATAAGGCGCTGTATTATAAAGGAAACAAGCATGACCGCCGCAGGAAGGAATAACCGGGCGGATATGAAAAAAGAGGGTCGGATGAATTCCGCCCCTCTTTTTATATCTGTTCTGAACAGGCAATTATTCTTCTTCGTTGACCACGTTTCGGGCCCAGAAATCGGATTTCAGCATCAGCAGGCCGATCAGGACTTTCAGGATGTCCACAAACTGCACGCAGAAATAAACCTGTGTAATGGTGAGACTTGTATACCGGGTGAGGCAGTAAGCCAGCGGCACCGCTACAGCCCAGGTATAGACGGCATCAAACAGGAAGGTGATGACCGTCCGGCCGCCGGAACGGATTGTAAAATAGGTCACGTGCGCAAAGGAATGGATTGGTATGGCCAGACCGGCAATCACCAGCAGCTGCCGGGTCAGGTCCCGCACCTCTCCGCTCACGTTGTACAGCTGCGGAACCAGCGGGGAAGCGAGGATCATGCACAGGCCGATGACCACATGGATCACCTCGGTCAGGAAGATCAGCTTCCGGTCCACGTCCCGGGCCTCATCAATCTTGCCGGCGCCCAGACGCTGGCCTACCATAATGGATACCGCGCTGCCCATGGCAAACATGATCACGCAGAACAGGTTCCATACGGTGCCGTTGATGTTCAGCGCCGCCACGGCATTCAGCCCGCGGGAGGAATAGAACTGGGTGATGAAGGTCATGCCCAGGGACCAGAGAATTTCGTTGATCAGCAGCGGCGTCGCCGTGCGGAAGATCTTTACTGCCAGTTTTCCGGGAACGTACAGGCTTTTATAGGCACCGGACAGGAAACGGTACTTGTCCGTATGCATGTGCGCATAAACCGCCGCGATCAGCAGTTCCACATACCGGGAGATCACGGTTGCGATGGCGGCGCCTTCCACTCCCATGGCCGGTGCGCCGAGGTGGCCGAAAATGAGTACCCAGTTGCCGAACAGGTTGGTCAGGATCGCGCAAATACCGGCGAACATCGGAACCCGTGTTTCGCCCGCTTCCCGCAGGGTGCCGGCATAGACCTGAACCAGCGCGAAGGGCGGAAGCCCCCACAGCATAATGTCCAGGTAACGGCAGCCGCTGCGCAGCGTCAGGTCCAGGTCGCCGCCGTTGCTCTCGCCTTTCAGGAAGGAAGCGATAAAGGCTTCACCGAAAAACAGGTAGACCAGCACCGCCGCGGCGCTGATCAGCACGCCGAAGTACATCTTGAAGCGGAACGTGTGGCGCATGCCGTCCATATCGCCCTTGCCGTAGAACTGCGCGCCGTAGATGCCCGCACCGCTCATGCCGCCGAACACGGCCAGGCAGAACACCATCATGACCTGGTTGGCGATGGAGGCCGCAGAGATGGCTTCTGTACCAAGACTGCCCACCATCACATTGTCCAGCAGGGAAACGAAGGAGGTGATGAACTGCTGGATGATGATCGGGATCAGCAGGGTCAGCACACTTTTATAGAAAGCTTTATTGCCGATAAAACGAGAAAACATAGATACCTCAATTCATAATTCACAATTCATAATTACATGAACCCGTATCCATCCGGAAGAAGACAGTATTCTCTGAATGGGAATACGGCATATTGTACATGAGCGGCACAGGAAGGTCAATCATATATAAGTATATTTTCCGGATACATTCATACATACCGGAGGTAAGGGTTCGTATTGTTATGAACCGACAGAAAAATATAGGCGGCTCTGCTGCTGTATTTTTGCTGTCAATCGTTTGTGCGGCCGTTCCGTTCATGTTATAATAAACCGTTATTGCAAAAGGCAGGAAAGAGCCTGCCTGACCGGAGGAAATCATGCGCTTAAAGAAGCTGGAGCTTTACGGGTTCAAGTCCTTCGCAGAGCGGACAGAGATTGTCTTCAAGGAAGGCATCACCGCGATCGTCGGACCCAACGGATCCGGAAAAAGCAATATTGCCGATGCGGTACGGTGGGTGCTCGGGGAACAGAGCGCCAAAATCCTGCGCGGCGCCAGCATGCAGGACGTCATTTTCGGCGGCACCCAGCGCAGAAAACCCCTGAGCTACTGTGAAGTTTCCCTCGTCTTTGACAATGAAGATAAAAGCCTTCCCCTGGATTACGCGGAGATCCTGGTTACCCGCCGGGTATACCGCAGCGGGGAAAGCGAATATTTCCTGAACCGTTCCTCCTGCCGCCTGAAGGACGTTGTGGACCTGTTCCGCGATACCGGTATCGGCAAGGAGGGCTATTCCATTATCGGCCAGGGCCGGATTGATGAGATCCTGTCTCGTAAGGGAGAGGACCGCCGCCAGGTCTTTGAGGAAGCAGCCGGCATCGTCAAGTTCCGTGCCCGCAAGGAAGAGGCGGACAAGAAGCTCGCCCGCACCCAGGAAAATATCGCCCGTGTGGATGACCTGCTGGAGGAACTCAAAAACCGCCTCGGCCCGCTGGAAGAGGACGCGAAGAATGCCCGGGTGTATCTGGACTTGTCCGCCCGGCTGAAGGTGCTGGACCTGAACCTGTTCCTGGTTCGGTCCGAAAAGATGGAAACCAAGCTGCGCGAAGCGGATCATGAACTGCAGAACATGCAGGCGGTCCTGGCGCAGAATGAACAGACCATTGAAGAAAAAACCGGGGAACGGGATGCCCGCCAGACGGAAATTCAGGACCTGGATGAAAAGATTACCGCTGCCCATACTGCTCTCATGGAGGGAATGGAAACGGTTCACCGCGCGGAGAATGCCGCCCGGGAACTGGAGGATCGCCGGCAGCGCCGGCAGGAAGACCGCCAGCGGATTTCGGAAGAACTGCGGGACGCGGAAGAGCGGATTACCGAACTGGATGCCCTGGCATCCGAATCTTCCGGCGGCAGTGAAAGCCGCAGCGCTTCCCTGGAGAAGCTGACTGCCCGGCTGGATGCCGCGAAAGCGGCGGAAGAACAGGCACGGGCAGAGGAAACCGCCAGGGAGGAAACGCTGGAATCCCACAAGAGCGCGATGCTGGACGAAATGAACCGCCGGGCTTCAGCCCTCAGCAACCAGACACGCCTGAACACCATGCTCACGGCCATGGAAAGCCGCCTGGAGGAGATTACTGCCTCCTGTGAAGTCATGCGCACCGAAGGCGAATCCCTTGCCGCCGCCGTGACCGAAGCCCGTGAACGCCTGGAGAAGGAAACCACGGAACAGGAACGCCTGGCCGCTTCCCTGCAGGAAGCCCGCGCCGGACTGGAAACCGCGGACATGGAAGTGATCGGCGCCCGGGCAGCCTATGATAAAAAGCTGGCCGAAATGCGGGAAATGGATGCCCGCCGGAAAATCCTGGAGGACCTGTCCCGGGAAATGGACGGCTATTCCCATGCCGTGCGCCGGGTTATGCGCCGGGCGGAGGAAAAGGGCGACAGCCGCGTCCGCGGACCGGTCAGCCGGCTGATTTCCGTTCCGGAAAAATACGAAACCGCACTGGATATGGTGCTGGGCAATACACAGCAGCATATCGTGACCGAAGATGAAGAAACCGCCAAGGAACTCATTGAGTACCTGCGGGAGAGGAACATGGGCCGGGCTACCTTCCTGCCCATGACCACCGTTAAATCCCGGCTGCTGACGCCGCAGGAAAAGGAAGTTCTTTCCATGCCCGGCTGCCTGGGCGTGGCTTCGGACCTGGTTTCCTGCGATAAGGAATACCGGGGCATTGTGGAGAACCTGCTCGGACGCACGGTGGTGGCGGAGGACCTGTCCTCCGGTATCCCGATTATGCGCCGGGGGGATCATGCTTTCCGCCTGGTGACCCTCAAGGGTGATGTAATGCACTCCGGCGGCTCCATGACCGGCGGCTCCGCGGCTTCCGGCAACGTAAACCTCTTCACCCGGGAACGGGAACTGAAGGAGCTGACGGACAAACAGACAGCCGGCCAGGATGAACTGGAAAAACTGCTGCGGCAGATGCAGGACGGCCAGAAACGCAAGGACGAACTGAAGGAACGTTCCGCCGGCGCGCTGGAAGAGCTGCATCAGCAGGAAATCGCCGTGGCCCGCGAAACGGAACGGCTGCAGAACGCGGAAGCGGATGCCGCGACCCATGACCTGCGGCTGCATGAATCTGAAGCGGCCCGGGAGCAGCTCATGGAATCCATGATGCAGATCCGGGAGCAGCTGTCCATGGCCGCGGACAGCACGGAAAAGACAGACAAGACCCGGGAGGAGATGGAGGCGCAGGCCGCAGAACTGCAGCAGGCGCTGACGGAAGCCCGGAAACTGACCGCCGAAAAGGCGGACGAAACCCTCCGGCTGACGCTGGAAGTGAATGACCTGAAGCACGAGTTGGAAACCCTGCAGCGGGACCGCGCGCGCTATGAGCAGGACCGGAAACGGATGACCGCGGAGCAGGAACGCCGCCGGGCACAGCTGGCGGAAATGGAAAAAGCGGAAGAGGGCGACCTGGAAGCTTCTGCTGCCGCGGTGAAGGATCTGGAGCAGGGAAGGCTTGAACAGGCCCGCCGGGAGAAGATCTGCAAAGCCCTGGAGGAGGACCGCTCCGGAAAGCAGGAACGGCTGAAGGAGATCCTGGCGGAGATCGAAGGCCTGCATGAGTCCCGGCAGCGGGATACGGACCGTGCCCACCGGCTGGAACTCAGCCGGGCCCGGACCGAGGGAGACCTCAAGGCCCTGCGGGACCGGATCTGGAATACTTACGAAATCACGGATGCCGGCGCGGAGGAATTCCGCATGACCGAAGGCTTCAGCCTGACCGAGGCGGACCGGGAAGCGGCCCAGCTTTCCGCGGAGATCCGTGCCCTGGGTCCGGTGAATGTCCGGGCTGTAGAGGAATACGCGGATACAAAAGCGCGGACGGACGAGATGATTGCCCAGCGGGAGGACCTGGAAAAGGCGGAAAAGGACCTGAGGGACCTGATTACCCGCCTGCTTGCCAGCATGAAGGAAACCTTTGTGGAGCAGTTCTCGCTCCTGCAGGGATATTTCTCGGAAACCTTTGTCCGTCTCTTCGGCGGCGGGCATGCTGAACTGATCCTGATGGATCCCGATGATCCCCTGAACTGCGGAATCGAGATCAATGCCCAGCCCCCGGGAAAGAAGCTGCAGCTGCTTTCGCTCCTTTCCGGCGGCGAGCGGACGCTGACCGCTATCGCGATTCTCTTTGCCACCCTGAAGCTGAAGCCGACGCCCTTCTGTATCCTGGATGAGATTGAGGCGGCGCTGGATGATGCCAACATTGGTTATTTCGCGGATTACCTGGCGGAATACTCCGCTTCCACCCAGTTTGTGGTTATTACGCACCGCAAGGGCACCATGGAGCGGGCCAACGGCCTCTACGGCGTAGCCATGGAGGAACAGGGTGTCAGCCGGATGGTATCTGTTTCCCTGCAGGATTACCGGGAGTAGCGGAAAGGAGACGCATATGAAGAAATGGATGCTTCTGCTGCTGGCAGCGCTGCTGCTGGTTTTCTCCTGTGCCGGCGCGGAGGAAACAAAGCCGTCGGAACTGCTGGATCTGTGGGATTACGGAGCGGAGAGCCCGGTATGGGTCTCTTCCGCTGTGCAGATTACGGAAGGTATTGCTGTTATTTCCCCTGTTTCCCTGCCGGAAAACACGGAGCAGCTGGTTGTTTCGGACGGGGTGAATTTCTGGGAAGTGCGGGCTGTGATCCCGGACCGGACCGGCCGGCTGGCCACGGTCTGTTTCGATGAGGACGAAACCAAGCCGAGCCGTTACACGGCCTGGCCTTTCCTGTTCCCGCGGGAGAATGTCCAGGTTTCCGACTGTATCGTCCGGGACGCGGACGAATGGGGTTCCCGGATTAACCGCGGCGTGCTCGGCGCGGAGGAGCTGATCCGGGACGGAGAAGCCTGCTGCCTGCTGACGCTCACGGGTCCGGTTTCACCGGGAAGCCCCGTGCTGGGTGAAGGCGGACGGCTGCTCGGTATCATTACCGAGGAATGGGCGGAAGGCATCAACCGGTACCTGGCGGTGCTTCCGGAAACAATCGCGGGCACCCTGACGGAGGCGGCAATGCTTCTGGATGGTATGCCCGGATGGGGAGAAGCGCCGGAAGGGCTGATGGTGGCCGTGGAGAAAAACCGGGTGATCATCGACTGGAGCGGCATGACCCTGCCGGACAAGGCGGAGGGTGAAAAGCTGTATATGCTCCTGGCAGACTCGGGTAACGGTTACTTTAACTTTGTTCCCGCGGAAACGGATGCACGGGCCGCGTCCTACCTGCTGACTCCGGGACGGCTCTACTTTGCCGGTATAGTGGCTTCCGCCGGAACGCCGGATACCCTGCCGGCAGAGTTTGCGTACTTCTATGTTCCGCGGGTGAAACCCCTTACGGATTACGGGTTCCGCCCGCTGGTCACCGCGATCGCGGAGGCGAAGGAAGACGGAAAACCGCCGGTTCCCGTGACAGAGGTAACAGAGGAGCTGCTCCGCAGCGGACGCGCCTATTTCTATTCCTCCTCCACCTACCGGGTGACGGAAACCGTGGAGGGGAAATCGCTGCTGGTTACGCTGACCGATCCATACAACGCCAATTACCGGTATGAAAGCAGCTGGATCTACGGACCGGAGTATATGGAGAATGATACCTGGTATATTTCCCTCAGCGATATGGGCCTGCTTTCCTTCCTGGAGGACAGCGGCTATCCGCGGGGAATCTACCGCATGGCTTACTATGTGGACGGCGATATCGCCGGATCCTTTGAATTTGAATTAAAGTGAGGGGGTCTTTCCCATGCCTAACTTTTCCCTGGACGATGAGGTTTTTGTCCGTGCCGCGGAGCAGTTCCCGACGCCTTTTCATCTCTATGATGAACAGGGAATCCGTGCCCGTGCCCGCAGGCTGAAGGCGGCGTTTGCCTGGTGCGGGGATTTCCGGGAATACTTCGCGGTCAAGGCGCTGCCGAACCCGTCCATCCTGCGCATCATGAAAGAGGAAGGCTGCGGCCTCGACTGCTCCTCCGCCACGGAGCTGACCCTGGCAAAGGCCTGCGGATTCTCCGGAGAGGAGATTATTCTTTCCGCCAACGCCATGCCGCCGGAAGAGTTTACCCAGGCCCGGGAACTCGGAGCCTTTATCAACCTGGATGACCTGACGGATGTGGACCTGCTGCGGAACCACGGCGGATTCCCGTCCTGCGTCTGCCTGCGCTATAATCCCGGCGGACAGTTTTCCATCGGCAACACCATTATGGGCAACCCGGGCGAGGCGAAGTACGGCATGACCCTGCCCCAGCTGCGTGAAGCCCTTGACATTCTGAAAAAGGAAGGCGTGACCTCTTTCGGTCTTCATGCTTTCCTGGCTTCCAACACAATTGATCCGGCCTATTATCCGGGACTGGCGGAAGTGCTGATGACCCTCGGCAGGGACCTGGCCGCGGAAACCAGCCTGAAGTTTGCCTTTGTGGACCTGTCCGGCGGTATCAGCATTCCCTACAAGCCGGAGGATCAGGAACCGGATATCGAGCAGGTGGGCGAAGGCGTGCGGAAGGTTTATGAAAAACTCTTCCCCGAAGGCGGCGTCGCGATCAAAACGGAACTGGGCCGCTGGATGACCGGTCCCTGCGGCTGGCTGGTAACCCATGCCGTGCATGAAAAAAAGATCTACCGGGATTACATCGGCGTGGATGCCTGTGCGGTCAACCTGATGCGCCCGGCCATGTACGGGGCTTATCATCATGTGACCGTCTGCGGCAAGCGGGATCTTCCCGCGGACCACGTCTACGATATCACCGGCAGTCTTTGTGAGAACAATGATAAATTTGCCTGGGAACGGAAACTTCCGGAGATCCGGATCGGCGATCTCCTGCTGATTCATGATACGGGTGCCCACGGCTCCGCCATGGGCTATAACTACAACGGCCGTCTTCGCGGCGCTGAAGTGCTGTATACCGCGGAAGGGGATTACCGGCTGATCCGCCGGGCGGAAACCGCGGCGGACTACTTCGCCACCCTGGATGTGGATCCGGCTTACAGCACAATCTCTCCCGGCCGGTAACCCCGGGGGAGCTCTTCCTCTTCGGTAAAGACAAGGGTTTCATCCTCCAGTGCCGGCAGGAATGCCGCGTAGGGGAGGAAACCGATTTCCCGTCCGTAAACGCTCCGGCCGAACCAGCCGCCCTCCCGGGCTGCCAGGTTCAGGTCGCGGGCGATTTTTGTTTTATTGCTGCAGTCGTGCACGGCGATGGGCCACTGCTCTTCCGCCGCGGTTTTCATCACCTGCAGGGTCAGGTCCCGGCTGATGATGGGGCTCAGGTAGCCCATCCGGCAGAAGTACATGGGTTCACCGGCGTAGTTGCCGATGTTGTTGTCGTTCAGGTGCAGCTCCGCGCAGTTCATGAAGTCGATCCCCGTTGCGAGGATCTTTTCTTTTTTTGCGTTCAGGGCCTTGAAGAACTCCCGGGTCATCGGGGTTTCGATGCCCACCCGGGGGATATATTTCTTCGCGGCGGCCATGGCGTCAATCACCCGGTCCGCGGCCCCGCTGGCGCCGAGGTTGAACCGCAGTTCGTCCAGCCCTGCTTCACCCAGGGCTTTCAGGTTTTCCTCATTGGCGTTCACACCGTTGGTATACATGTGCTGGTGCACACCGGCTTCATGAAAGCGGCGGATGATGCCGTAGTACTTTTCAATCTCCATGAAGGGTTCCAGGTATACGTAAGCGATGCCGGTGGGCTTTCCCTGCAGGGCAAACAGCAGCGGAAGATCCTCCTCCCGGTACCGGCTTCCGCCGATTTCCCACAGGCCCTCCCCGATAGGCTCAATTTCGTCCAGCATGCCGTAGTCATAACAGAAAGGGCAGGCCATGTTGCAGCGGTTGGTTTTCCGGACGGCGGAAAGCCCCGTGCCCAGCAGGCAGCTGCGGCATCCGGCGGGAAAACGCTCCTCCGGACCGACGAACAGGGTGCATACTGGCATATCCGGTTCCCAGGACTTTGCTCCTTCTCCTCCGGGCACAACGGCCTTCAGGCCGGGAATGGCTGCCAGCATCTTTTTGCGCCGGGCTTCCACGGCGGTTTCAATCTGGCTGAATACCGCCAGGGCGATTTCCTGCTGACGGCAGCCCAGGGGTTCATCTTCCGGCAGTTCCGCAAAGAACCGGAACCAGGTCAGGGCGTCTTTTTTGGAGATTTTCATGCTTCGGTCATCCTTTCAGAATGTTACAAAACCATTTCACTTTTATTGACAAATAAGGGCATTTCCGGTATCATAAATCTGTTGTAAATTGTTCAGAAACCCCTTCTTCGGAACGGGTACGGAAGGGAGGAGCACACGGATGAAGCTGATGAAAAACGGTTTGAAAGTACCGCTTCTGATGCTCCTGTGCGCCTGCCTTTGCATACTCCTGAGCACCCTGGCTTCCGCCTCCGGCGTTGAGACGGATGAGGACGGCGGCATCTGGGATTTCGGGAAGGGAACCTATACCGACCCGAGCGGAAAGGTCCATACGATCACGCCGGGCGGCGTCCAGGATGATAACTCTTCCAGCTCCTCCACCGTGAAAAACGATGATGGCAGCATGACCGTTGTGACCAACGATCAGGATCCTGTCAAGAAAAACGATGACGGGAGCATCACCGTCGATTCCGGCCAGATTCAGGCCCCGGCGGATGACGGACCGACCCGCGCTCCTCTTACCGGGGAGGAATGGGACGCGCTGCTGGACAGTGTGGCAGCCCGCAACGGATCGGAAACCCCCACCTTCTGGACGGACCCCGCAACCGGGAACAAGGTCCAGGTCGGGGTGAAATACATGGGTATCGGCCGCTCCATGATCACGGTAAACGGAAAGGATACTCTTGTCAATACGGTGGAACTGAGCTGGCAGACCGAAGCGCCGGAGGACAAAGTCCTCGCGACGGTGGACGCGCCGAAGCTCGGGTATGCCTGGCTGCGCAAGGCGCCGGGAAACGACATGAAGAACGCGAAGATCAGGCAGATCCGGACGGGCACGGTGCTCCGCGTGATCAATACCGGCAAGAACTGGACCCTGGTGGATTGCGACGGCCTGCGCGGCTATGTCCAGTCTTCTTCACTGGAGTTCTTCATGAATGACCATACGGACTTTGACGCGGGCTATGTTTCCGTCAAGGGAAGGATCACCGGCAGGGATACCGTTCACGCCCGTTCACGGGATAAGGGCTGCCGGGATCTGGGAGAATACAAGCTCGGAACGCCGATCACCGTCTTTGATATCATCGACGAATGGGCGGAAGTGGATATCTGCGGCTGGCACTGCCGCATCCTTTCCAAGTATGTCACCCTGGAAAAGGAAATCATCGCGAAAGAATGAATTAAATTCACAATTCATAATTCATAATTCATAATGACAGATACTCACTGCCTGTTTATCTGAAGAATACTTCTCCGTCGTTGTTATCTGATACAATGACGGAGTTTCTTTTTCCTGCAGTAAAGCTGACCCCACAATCCATAATTATGAATTATGAATTCTGAATTATGAATTAGTCGCTTATGTTCTCAAAGAAGTCGTCCTTCGCTTCGTCCGGTCCCACCAGTGACCGGTACAGGCCGAACAGACTGTTGTCCCAGGGACCCCAGTCTTCCACGTGGTAGTCGGTTTTCTGCTGGGACACATGGCACCGGAAAGCGGCCTCAGCCACATCAAAGGAGGTTTTTCCGCCGAAGGCTTCCAGCGGCCGGCGCCAGTCCATATCGACCCCGTTTTCCTTCCACAGGTGAATATAGCATTTCGGCGTATCCCAGGTTCCGTATTTTTTCGCGGAGGCGGGATACTTTTTTTCGTCTGCCGCGGCTTCCAGGCAGTTCATCACCGCGTCAGCGCATACCCGGTGGGCGCCGTGGCCGTATTCTCCCTGCAGGTCATGGGTCAGCAGCACATCCGGTTGGAACTGCCGGATCCAGCCGGCCACGGTTTCATAAACCCTGTTTTTGTTCCAGTGTTTATACTGCTTCTTCAGCGTAAAGGAGAAAGCGTCCCTGAAGTTTCCCCACACGGGATAGTTTTTTACGCCGCAGGTCCACAGGCAGTCCAGCAGTTCCAGCCGGCGATAGGGCATGGAGGGTACCATCATGCAGACCTGGCAGGTTTTTCCCTCTTCGCCGGCATACCGGGGCAGCGTACCGCCGAACCACAGCACCTCATCATCGGAGTGGGCGACCAGCAGCATCAGATCTGCTTTTTCGGCGCTGGGCTGCCATTGCTGGGCTTCCGGAGGGGTATCTCCCTCCCCGTAGATCCGCAGCTCTGTCATGTTGAAATGGCGTTTTTCTCCCGGCGCGTTTGCCACCCGGAACACGGTGGTCCCTTCCGGCAGGGGAAGGTATTCCGCCAGGTAGCTGCCGTCCGTGTGCCCGGCATCCGTCCAGTTTCCGCTTTCATCCTTGACCTGTACGCCCCAGGCGTGGGGATGCTCATACCACTGCACCATCACGCCGGAAGCGCTCTGTCCGGCGGGTACGGTGACCTCGACATAGCACTTGTCGCCGTTGTTTGTTTTCCAGTAGGTTTTATAATCCCTGTCCTTGCATTTGGAGAAGGTTTTCCGCCCGGATCCGGCGTTGAATTTGCAGCTTTTTGTGATGTCCGGCGCCGGTTCCGCTCCCGCGGCGGTACAGCAAAAAAGAGCCGCGATTATTACCATCGCGGCAACCAGTGAACGTTTGATCCAACGCTTATCTTTCAACTTCAAACTCCCTGATAAACGATTCGTCAGAATTTCTTGGCTATGTTCCGGAACACTTTCTTCATTTTACCGGGCAGCCGCTGTTCCTTTTGCTGCGCCACGGCGGCGGCCAGGGCGCCGGCCCTGAACACGTTGTTGTCCGGATCCAGCCTTACGGCCTCCCGGAAGGACTGGTGGGCGCTGTCATATTCATCCATCGCCATCAGAACCTTCCCCTGCATGTAGTACCATTCCCCGTCCCGCTTTTCGCACCGCACCAGGCTGCGCAGCGCGCCTTCCGGGTTGTCCCGTGCCATGGCCCGCTGTGCCATCAGCACGGCTTCAGCGCTGGAAAGCTCCGGCGTTACGGAACCGGTTCGCGGGGAAGCCAGCCGGAGGGCTTCCTCATAGGCCAGGTTCAGGGCAACCATCCGCCTCTGGGCGGCTTCTTTCTCAGCGGGATCCTGGATCATGTCAGGATGGCACTGCCGCGCCAGCGTCCGGTAGGCGCTGCGGATCTCATCCGGTCCTGCCCAGCCCTTCAGCCCGAGAACCTCAAATGGATTGTTCATTCAACTCTACCCCTCAGGTTACAGTGCAGGTTCCCGCCTGATATCCGCTCCAAGGGAACGGAGCTTGTCTTCAATATGTTCATAACCCCGGTCAATGTAATGGGGTTCATAGATTTCGGAGGTTCCCCTGGCCATCAGCGCGGCCACAATCAGTGCGGCGCCGGCCCGCAGATCGGAGGCGGTCATCGGTGCGCCGTACAGTTCCGGTACGCCTTCGATGATGGCGGTGCGGTCCATCACGCGCACATGCGCGCCCATGCGGCGGATCTCATCCAGGTGGCGGAACCGCTGCTCAAAGATGGTTTCGGTAACCAGGCTGGTACCCTTGGCCGTGGTCAGCAGCGCGCTCATGGGCTGCTGCAGGTCTGTGGGGAAGCCGGGATAAACCTGGGTTTTGACGTTGATCGCGCGCCGCGGGCCGACCACGTGAACCCGGATGGCGTCATCGCCGTCCGTTACTTTGACGCCCATTTCCAGCAGCTTCGCGCTCAGGGCATCCATATGGGTGGGGATGCAGCCGTCAATGATGACGTCTCCACCGGTGGCGGCGGCCGCAATCATCAGCGTGCCGGTTTCAATCTGGTCCGGAATGACGGCATAGGTGCTGCCGTGCAGGCGCTGCACCCCGCGGATCCTGATGATATCCGTACCGGCGCCCTTGATCTTCGCACCCATACTGTTCAGGAAGTTCGCAAGGTCAACGATATGCGGCTCTTTAGCCGCGTTATAGATGAAGGTCTGGCCTTTGGCCTTGACGGCGGCGAGCATGACATTCACTGTCGCGCCGACGGTAACCATATCAAAGAACACGTCTCCGCCGGTCAGCGGGCCTTCGGCAGTCAGCATACCGCCGATTTCTTCCGCTTCCGCGCCGATGGAACGGAAACCCTTCAGGTGCTGGTCCACCGGACGGGAGCCGATTTCACAGCCGCCGGGGGTCGGCACCTTGGCTTTGCCGTTCCGTCCCAGCAGGGCGCCCAGCAGGTAATAGCTGGCCCGCAGCCGCTGGGCATTGTGGTAGGAAACCTCGGTGCCGTCCGCGGGACGCGGGTCCACGCGCATGCAGCGGCCGGGTTCATAATCCACCTTCGCACCAAGCTCTGTCAGGATATCCGCCAGGGCGTGTACGTCTTCTATATCGGGAAGGTTTTCGATGGTGCAGGGTTCATCGCTCAGCAGGGTAGCAGGAATTACGGCCACGGCAGTGTTTTTTCCGCCGCTGACCCGAACCTCTCCTTCCAGTGCGTGCCCGCCGGTGATCAGCATCCGCTCCTTGCCCATCCGGTCAATCCTCCCAAGACTTTTACTGTTCAATTATTATACACTTTTCGGCGATAGCTGACAAGATGACGCATGCGTTGATGAACTCCGCGTTGTATGATACAATACATACGTTGTGGAAAAATCAGGAAAACGGGAGGAATACTGCCATGAAAAGGCTGTTGGCGCTTTTAATTGCGCTGGTCATGCTTCTGCCGGCCGGAAGTTCGCTGGCAGGCGATGCTTCTGTCCGGGGCGAACTGGTGATTTATTCCTCCATGTATCAGTTTGTACTGGATATGCTGGATGAAGCGCTGCGGGAGGAATTTCCCAACCTGAAACCCGGGAATAACGGCAGCTTTTTTGTCTATGGCGGTACCAGCCGCCTGATCAACCAGATTTACGGGGAAATGGAGGACGGCGTCCTCGGCTGCGATATGCTGCTGGTGGCGGAACCTGCCCTGAGCCTGGAACTGAAGGAAGCGGATTACCTGGAGCCGGTTTCGGTGCCGGATGCGGCCTCCCTGCTGCGCTTTCCCTATGATGAGGAAGGCTGCTGGTATCCCGTCCGGGTCTGCAACATGGTTCTTGCGTATAACCCGGAACTGGAGGAGCAGTGGGCGGAGAAGGGTGCTGCCGTTCCGAAAACCTTCCGGGATTTCGCGGCAGACCGCGGACTGAAGGGACTCATTGCCATGGGCGATCCCCTGAGCAGCGGCACCACCTTCGCGGCTGTTGCCTCCCTGACCCAGAGCAACCATTACGGACGGCAGTACCTCAAGGGCCTCGCTTCCAACGGGGTGCAGGTGATCTCGGGCTCTGATTCCCTGGCGAAGATCCGCAGCGGGGAAATAGCCGCCGCCATGATCCTGGAGGAATCCGTGCTCAAAGCCCTGAAGGATGCGGAGGACGCCGGAAGCCCCCTCACGGATCTGGCCTGCATCTATCCGGAGGACGGGGTGATCCTGATTCCCTCCACGGTGATGACCATATCGGATGCCCACAGTAAAAACGCCAATGCTGAAGCCTGCAAGGCCGTGGAACGGTGGTTCCTGAGTGAGAAGGCACAGAAGCTCATCCTGCAGGGCTATATGCATTCCGTTTTCCGGGAGATGGACCAGGTTCCCTTCGGTTCCATTGACACGAATGAGCTGATCCGGAAGGATATGGGCGTTAACTGGGAAAATGTGTTCCACAGCCGGGAGGAAATCAATCTGGCCTGGATGGAAATAGTCGCCAACCGCCTGAACTGAAGCTGACAATTTATGGTCTGAAGCGATTGATCTGCATATCATTATGATTTATGAATTGTGAATTATGAATTGTTTTTTGAGCATCCGGCCTGCTGCCGGATGCTCAAAAAATACCGTATCAATACTAACGGGGGTATTGTCTTTTTTCACAAGATGGAGTACACTTTCTTACAGACATGTGCCAGATATGGTGAATCCATCATTCGAAAGAAGGATTGTTTCATGCGGGAAAATGAGCCTCTGAACCAGGCGGAGACCGAAAAAAAACCCCGGGAGACGGATCATCCCTGGGTGGATCTGCCCGTTGAGGATGACTCTCTGGGCGAATCGGTTCGCTATAGTTTGGATGAGATTCGTTACGCCTGATCTCAGGCCTCGGAATCTTCATCGTTGGTCTGTTTATTGCCGGTAACGGCACTTACTGCGGAGACCACGCAGATGATGACGGCGATAATCGCCACGAAAAGAACCACGCTGACTGCAACAATCGCTCCGGTTTCCATAACAATGCGCTCCTCTTTCAAAGACTGGTGAGATTATAACACGAACCGCTTCAGTACACAACCCGAAGCGGTTCTCGGCGTTCAGGGACAAAAAGAAACGATATACGGGAAGTGATTCTGATGAAATCGTCCAAAAAGCTCCGCGTGACCTTCAATGCCCCGCTGGTGCTGGCGTTTGCGCTGCTGTGCACCCTGATTACGGTGCTTGACCAGCTGACCGGCAGGAAGAGCATCTCCATGATCTTTTCCACCTATGCGTCTTCCTTTTCCGATCCGCTGACTTATGTCCGCCTGTTCACCCATGTGCTGGGACACGCAAGCTTTGGGCACCTGGTGGGCAACATGGCTTATATCCTGCTGCTGGGGCCCATGCTGGAGGAAAAATACGGAGCGAAAAAGCTGCTGCTGGTGATCGCGGTGACCGCAGTGGTCACCGCCCTGTTCCATAATGTGCTGTTTCCCCATACCCGGCTGCTGGGCGCCAGCGGCGTGGTCTTTGCCTTTATCCTGCTGACTTCCTTTACGGAGTTCCGGGAAGGGGAGATTCCGCTGACCACCATCCTGGTGGCCCTCATCTACCTGGGTCAGCAGATCTGGGACGGCCTCACGGTCCGGGACAATGTTTCCAACCTGTCCCATATTATCGGCGGCCTGGTCGGCGGCGGTGCCGGCTTCCTGCTGAACCGGCGGAAAAAAGAAGATATTTTCTGATGGAAAAAGACGGCCTGTTGATACAGACCGTCTTTTTTTATGCCTCGTCAGCTTCCGTCTGGTCAGAATGCCGGATCATTCGTTCCGGGATTTCGATTTTCCAGTTTCCTTTGATTGATGGAAGCCATCTCGTTATCACGGCTTTCAGGTCAGCATTCGCCAGTTTATCCGGGCTGAACGGTGCAAAGGTTTCTGTCCATTCCGGACAGCCGTCTGTGTCTCCCCAACGGAGACTTGTAACAGTGCTGTTTTCGGTACTGTCCAGATGCGGGGCGTTATCCTGGAGATCCAGTGAGTATATCCATGGCGCGGCAGGGTCGGTGTTGTGGATCTGTACGTGCAGGCAGTTATCGAAAAAACCTGCGCCTGACAGGGTGATGGATTCTGCCAGGGGTATTTCCAGACTCCTGTTCCAGTCGATGATCTTCAGGCTGCCGGGGAATCTGCGGTCAGAACTGTAGGAACCCTCTTCATCCCAAAGGATTTCCGGGAGGGAAGCGGTCCGAACAAGACCGCCATACTGCTCAAGGTATGGACGGGGATCGAAGGATATCAGCGATTCCCTGGCCGGATCAATACTGTGAAATGACAGCGTGATATATCCGTCCCGGGGAATGATGTCTGTGTCGTAGGTGTATTTTTCTACACCGAATATCTTTTGCTCATCCGCGATATAATCCGAAATACCTTTGCCTGAGCCGGTATGAACCTCTGATGTATTTTCAAAATCAAGGTCAGAAAATAAGGAACCACCGGCTCCCAGACGGTTTCCTTTCAGGTCCCGTGCGGCATAGGTAACAATGAGTTCATTGCCCTGGACAACCGCCGAGACGATTTCCACTTCTATTCCCTGATCCTCGCAGGTAAGGTTAACCGGCATCAGGGTTTCCGCCAGGTACGGCCAGACTTTATAAACCCAGTTGTTTACGGTGGTACTGGTTGCCGCCAGGGCCGTGGTCATCAGCACAAGGATCATCG
The DNA here is from genome assembly GCA_017615475.1 of Clostridia bacterium. GTDB lineage: Bacteria > Bacillota > Clostridia > Christensenellales > Aristaeellaceae > Aristaeella. The sequence goes on along the minus strand of JAGAAC010000001.1, from coordinate 2,609 downwards.
CTATGGCGATGAGTGTGACATGGGATTGTTTTTTCTTCACGATCTTCTCCTCCGTTTCGCGATACGGGAGGGAGATGATCGTTTCATGGATTTGAGCGGTCAGTTCCTGCGGGGGAGTGTCATATATTTTCCGCAGTTCGTCCTGTGAAAAGTTTTTCATGTTCTTCCTCCTCCCGTAATTCGATCTGTAAAACATCTTTAGCCCGTTTCAATCGCGACTTGAGGGCAAACAGGGTGATGCCCGCTGCGGAGGCAGCTTCCTTTGCGCTGTATCCTTCCATATAAACCAGCAGGAAGGGCAGCCGCAGCTTTTCAGGCAGACGGTCCACAGCGTCCCGCAGGTCAGCCAGTTCATTCTTCGGAGCTGCCCGATCCGGAAATTCGGGAACGGGAACCGTTCGCCGGCGCTTGCGCTGGACATTATGGCACTCATTGATAACGATCCGGGCCAGGTAGGCCTTTTCGCTGCCGGGCCGGATGTTATCCAGGTGCTGCCAGGCTTGCAGGACAGCCTGCTGAACAGCGTCCTGGGCGTCTGCCGCATGGCGCAGGATACCCTGTGCCAGCCGGTACAGTCCCGGGAGCTGTTCCATATACAGCTGCTCAAAGGAAACCTTGTTCATCAGGAAACCTCCGTGGAGAAGATCTTCACCTATTATACGTTTTAGTGATGCCAAAAGAGGCAAACCTTCAAAACTTTTTAAATAAACAAAGCGGCGGAATGTACCGCCGCCCGGGAAAACATCACATTATGAATTATGAATTGAATGATCAGTCCAGGGCGTCTTCCGTTTCTTCGTGCCGTTTGTTTCCCATATGCTTCCAGGAACCGGAGATCAGGTACACCGTACCGATCAGGAAAGGCACCAGGCCGGACAGGGCATTGCCGTACCAGAAGCCGCGGATTCCCATGCTGAGCACTACGCCCAGCAGCAGGCTCAGGCCGATCCGGGTGAAGATGCCGTCCAGCAGGGCCACCGCCAGGTTCAGCCTGGAATTGCCGGAACCGTTGATCAGGGCAAAGTTCGGCGGACGCAGGACGCAGCCCAGATACTGGATCATGGCGATGGGAATGTAGGTGATTGCCATTGCCAGCACGGCGGGATCCTGGGAGAAGAGGCCGAACAGCCATTCCGGCTTGAACAGGGTGATCACCGCGAAGACAGCGGCGGGAATGGCTACAATCCACATGGCGTGGCCGACCACCTTCGGCACCCGCTCTGTCTTGCCGGCACCCAGCGCTTGGGAAACCATAGCGCCGCCGGCGGAGGAGATGGCCTGGCTGACCACGCCGATCATGTTCTCCAGCTTCCGGGCAACGCCGGTGACCGCTACCGCAACGGTGCCGTAGGTGTTGATATAGGAATTGACAAACAGCATGGAGAAAGTGATGGCGGCGCTCTGGATCACCATGGGGATGCCCAGACTCAGCAGCTGCCGGATCACGTTTTTATAAATCCGGAAATGCTTTGGATGGAAATCAAAATGGATCTGCTCCCGGTTTTTGTACAGAAGCCGCAGGGCAAACAGGAAGCTGACAGCCTGACCGATGACTGTGGCCAGCGCTGCGCCTTGGGGCCCCATGCCCATGGGGCCTACGAACAGGATATCCAGGATGACGTTCAGGACGGAAGCGATCGCAATGAAAATGAAGGGATGTTTGGAATCGCCCATGCCGCGCAGGATGGCGCTCACCAGGTTATAGCCGTAGATGAAAACTACACCGTATACGCAGGTGATACAGTACTGCCGCGTGTATTCCCAGATCTCCTCCGGTGTGTTCAGCCATCGGATGATTCCCTGGTAGGTGAACAGGAAGACGACCATGATGACAACTGCCAGTCCCTCCAGCAGGGTGAACAGGGTTCCCACCATTTCGCCCACCAGGTCATGGCGTTTGGCACCGACATAGCGTGAAATCAGAATCTGCCCGGCGTTGGAAAAACCCATGGCCACAAAGGTGATCAGCATCAGCACTTCGCCGCCGATGGACACGGCGGAAAGGCCTTCCGTGCCGACAAAGTTGCCGACAACGATCATGTCGACCATGTTGTAGACCATCTGCAGCAGGCCGGACAGGAAAAGGGGCATCGAAAACGTCAGAAGCGTTTTCGGTACGCTGCCCGTTGTCAGGTCCCGGATCAGTGCGTTCTTTTTCTCCATCTCAAACCCCGTAAAACTCAAAATTCAACACCTTTCATGATATCACAATTTCGCTGGAAAGGCAGTCACCAAAAACCTACTTCACGGGGACAAAATTAATTCATAATTCATACTGAAATACTTCTCTGCATCAGTTCGGATAATGCTGCCTTCCGGGAGGAGCGTCTGGTCAGTAGTAACGCAATGGCGAACAATATATAATTGTGAATTGCAAAAACAACGTTTCACGTTGTTTTTGCTCTGTATTTGTTACAAACCCCTTGACACTGTTTTTTCCGCGTGCTACACTTCAGGCAATTTCATACAAGGCTGTGACGAAGACGGAACAGCAGGAGGCCCCCCAGAGAGCCGGGTATGGTGTGAACCGGCGGGCTGAAGCTTCATCCCATCGCTTCCGAGCCGGAGATCCGAAAGGTTGATCCCAGTAGGCGTCTCCCGTGACTGCT
>JAGAAC010000038.1 GCA_017615475.1 Clostridia bacterium | reverse complement strand
CCTCACGATAGAAAAGAAAAAAACCCAGGGCCCATTGATGCAACGTGCTCCAGGTTCATGGAGCTGATAGCCAGATTCGAACTGGCGACCTCATCCTTACCAAGGATGCGCTCTACCGACTGAGCTATATCAGCATGCTGTCTTTCGACAACGTGCGTATTCTATCATAACGAAAGTGAAAAAGCAAGACTTTTTTTCAGTCTTTCACACACGGAAAGGAACCCGATGAAAAAAGACCTGACTCTGCCCGCTGAACTGCCCGAAAACTTTGAGTTTACCGACCCTTCCGGCCTGTCTTCCGGCCGGGCTGAAGAGCGCCTTTCCGCCGGTCTCGGCAACAAAATGTCAGACCCGGATCAAAAAACTTTACCGCGGATTCTGGCGGACCACCTGCTGACCCTTTTCAACCTGCTGAACTTTTCCCTGGCCCTGTGCCTGCTGCTGGTGGGCAGCTACCGGAATATGCTGTTCATGCTGGTGGTCATTTCGAATACCATCATCGGCGCCGTGCAGGAATTCCGCGCCCGCAAAACCATCTGCGAGCTGAAGCTGCTGAACGCGCCGTCCGTGCATGTGCTGCGGGACGGAAAGGAAATCACCCTTTCCGCTGACGAGGCGGTGCAGGGCGACCTGGTTATCCTGCGCAGCGGCGACCAGGTGCCGGCGGACGCCGTTGTGATCGACGGCACCGGAGCGGCTATGGAGTCCCTGCTGACCGGTGAAAGCAACGCCATTCATAAGGAAGTCAACAGCTGGCTTTATTCCGGCTCCTATATCGCGGAAGGCCGTCTCACCGCCCAGCTGATCTATGTAGGCGACGAAAGCTATGCCGGCCGCCTGACCAACGAGGCCCGGAAGGACGCCCGTCCCGCATCACGCCTGATGACGGACCTGAACCGGTTGATCCGGTTTGATTCCATGATCCTGATTCCCATGGGCATCCTGCTCTTCCTGAAACAGATCCTGCTCAGGCATATTCCCGTCACGGAAGCCGTTCCTTCCTCTGTAGCCGCCATGATCGGCATGATCCCCGAAGGCCTGATCCTCCTGACCAGTGTTGCCATGGCTGTGGGAGTGGTCAAGCTGGGAAAGCGGAACGCGCTCGTGCAGGAGCTCTCCGGCATCGAGACCCTGGCTCGGGCGGATGTGCTGTGCCTGGATAAAACCGGCACCCTGACCACCGGCACCATGGAGCTGGAATCCGTGGAAGGCATTGATCGCACCCGGGAGGAAACGGAGCAGGGCCTTGCCCGCCTGCTGGGCGTGTTTGATGAAAAGAGCGCCACCCTGGAAGCGCTCCGGGCGAAAATCACCCCCGCGAATGAAAAGCCCCGGGCTGTTCTTCCCTTCTCCTCCAAACGCAAAAAATCCGCCGCCACCTTCTATGACGGCACCATGCTGGTCATGGGCGCTCCGGAATTCGTCCTGGGCGACCTGTATACCCGGGAGCTTCGTTCCAAAGTGGAATCCTATGCCGCGGAAGGCCGCCGTGTCCTGGTGCTGGCGGAAGGCAAAGGCCTTGTAACAGAGGACAGCCTGCCCCCGGTCAAAACCATCTGCGGCCTGTGCGTGCTGACGGACCAGCTGCGCCCGTCCGTGGACCAGACCCTTCGTTATTTCCGGGACCAGGAGGTCGATATCCGGATCATCTCCGGCGATAATCCCCTCACGGTTTCCCGCATTGCCCGCCGCGCCGGCCTCGCCTCCTGGGACAGCTGGGTGGACGCCTCCACACTGACCACGGAAGAAGCCCTGGCGGAAGCCTGTGACAAATACACCGTCTTCGGCCGGGTCACGCCGGAGCAGAAGAAATCCCTGGTGCTGGCCCTGAAACAGAAAGGCCATAATGTAGCCATGACCGGCGACGGTGTGAATGATATTCCCGCCCTGAAGGCTGCGGACTGCTCTATCGCCATGGCCGGCGGTGCGGACGCGGCCCGCAGTGCCGCCCAGCTGACGCTGCTCTCCTCTGACTTCAGCGTCCTGCCGGAAATCGTGCTGGAAGGCCGCCGGGTTATCAACAACATCACCCGGGCTGCTTCCCTGTTCCTGACCAAAACCATCTTCAGCTTCCTGCTGAGTATCCTGATGCTGGTGCTGCCTGCGGTTTATCCCTTCCAGCCCATCCAGCTGACCCTGATCTCCTCCCTGATGATCGGCCTGCCCGGCTTCGTGCTGGCCCTGGAACCCAGCGGAGAGCGGATCCGCGGCAACTTCCTGCGCACCGTGCTCCTGCGCGCGCTGCCCGGCGGTATTGCCGCCTGCTGCTGCGCCGCGGTATCCATGGCCATGTCCTGGGCCGGTTGGCCCCGGGAGCTGTGCAGCACCCTGGCGGTCCTTTCCGCGGGTGCCGTCTGCTGGATCGTCCTGGTGCGCTCCTGCCTGCCCCTGAACCGGCTCCGCGCCATCCTGCTGATTGTAACAGCCGCAGCCTTTGCCCTGGCTTTCCTGCTCTTCGGCCACATCTTCCTCCTGGTGCCGCTCACCGGCTCTGCCATCCTGCTTTTCGGCGGCCTGGTGCTGCTGGGAGGCGGCCTGGTCTACCTCAGCGACCTGATCCTTGCCCGCATGGATAAAACCGCGTAAAACGTATCCTTCGCGCCTGTTTTCTGCTATAATACCCGTCAGGAGGGATGGGCCTTGAGAATCAAGCATTTTACCGCATTGCTGCTGGCGATTGTCCTGCTTCTTTCCGCAGCCGTTTCGACAGCGGAGGAAACCGATTATACCGTGGATTCCTGCGGCCTGCGCGGGTGGGAACTGAACGCCGGTTACCAGTATGTCATCATGGGCGTTTATCCCTATGAAAAGGACGGCACCAAAGCGCCGGTCCTCTGGCAGGTGCTGGCGGTGGAAGACGGCAAGGCGCTGCTCTATACCACCTATATCATCGAGGTCCACCAGCCTACAGAAGTCTCCGGCACCAATGCTGAAAAACACAAATATCCTGAGATCTCCGACTACGGTGAAACCGACCTGAACCGCTGGCTGAATGAAACCATGATCCAGGATCTCCTCGGACAGGAACCCGTCCTGGCCGCCGTGACGGATGAGCACTACGGCCGCCTTTATCCCCTCACCGATGCCGAACTGATGAATGAAACCTACGGCTTCACCAATCAGCGCTTTTACGAGGTGCGTTCCCGCTGGGCTTACGCCACGCCCTATGCCCTGGATCGGAAACTCTATCCCGACTACGGCAGCAAGCTCTCCCGGGACCGGAAATACGGCACTTCCTCCTATTGGGTGGCCGCACTGAAGCGGAACCCCAACGGCGACCAGCTCCCCGGCAAATACCTGCAGCTGTGCGCCGGGATCGCGGATCCCCATGAGCAGGGCGGCACCAACATCGGCCACCTCAGCTTCGGCTACCTGAACCGCACCACCGTCGGCCTGCGCCTCGCGGTCCGGCTGGATACATCGAAAATCCAGGTCATCTCCGGCAGCGGCTCCCTCTGGGATCCCTGCCGCCTAGCCTATGTGGAAGATAAAGCGGCGCAGGATCCGGTGATCCTCACGCCTGAAGTATTCCCGGATCCCACCCCCGTTCCCACGCCGCCTGCCGCCGTCAAAGGACGGCCCAAGGTGGAAGCGCCGGATCCGGAAGCAACACCGGTCCCAGTTCCCGAATACGTGAATAAAGGTGCGGATTAATCCGCACCGTTTCCTTAAATCTGAAGTCTTAAAACTGAAAAATGAAAAAAGCAAAACCGCATCGGATCATTCCGATGCGGTTACCTTGTCATAAACTGATCAGGCGAAAACAGCGCCGCATTCCTGGGACAGTTCCACCGGATCCACGAACATGAAGTTCCGGTGCAGCAGCTGCTGACGGGGATAGGTCGCGGTAAAGATATCCTTTTCCTCAAAGGTGCCCTTCACCACCACTTCCTCCACCGGCAGGCAGGCCAGCAGGTCCCGGGCGATCCGGAGGCCCATGGCGGAAAGGTACAGCTTCCTGTTCTTCTCCAGCAGTTCTCCCTTGCAGACAAAGACGCTTTCCAGCTGTGCTTCCGTGACGGCCCGCATGCTGATATGCTCCGCGAAGTCCGTCAGTTCGCCCAGCGGGTTTGCCTTCTGCAGTACCTCGGTATAGGCCGCCAGATCGCCGGAAAGCACCTTCTCCGCGTGCTTATGGTAGAAGGCCCAGAGTTTCGGTCCGGTCAGCCCGTCCGTCGGCGCGCTGTGGGACAGGGCGTCTGTCCAGTCAATGGTTTCATCCGCGGTCTTCCAGAGATTGCGGATATCCGTTCCCGGCTTTTCCGGGGCCTTGGGAGCCGGCTTGGGCTGCTGTGCGGGTGCGGCAGCAGTATCTGTTGCCACGGGCATCACACCGCCCCAGAGGTCGGAGGCAATAGCTTTCATCCGTTTCATGAACTCATTCTGGTCCATGGGATTGTTGTTCTGCTCACTCATTTTTTCCGGCCTCCTCCCTGCGGCAGATCACGCTCGGCGGATTCGCCGTCGTGTTGAAGCCTTCAATCACGATCTCCGCGTCGCCGGAGATCTCGTTGTCAAACAGCCAGCGGCTCAGCGGGTTGATCAGCAGGCTTTCCACCTGGTTGCCGATACCGCGGCCGCCGTTGGACAGGTCGAAGGTGGCCGCTTCCTGCAGGCTGCTGTAGGCAAAGTCCTCGATACGGATGCGGATGTTCTTCTGCTCCCGCAGGCGGCTGATGATCTTGTTCACCTGGCCCTTCAGGATCAGCTCCGCGGCTTCGCGGCGGATATAGTCGAACACCACAATGTTCTCACCGATACGGTTCAGGATTTCCGGCCGACCCAGTTCCAGCTTGAAGTAATCCTCAATGGCGGAACGGACCTTGGTCTGGACCTCGGAATAAGGCATATCCATGGTCACGTTGGGTTCCCGGTTGCCGAAGGCGTCCTTGACGTAAATACCCAGGTTGCTGGTGAAGATGATGATCGTCTCGGAGAAATAAACCGTATTCCCCTGCCCGTCCGTCATCCGGCCGTCTTCCAGAATCTGCAGGAACTTGTCCAGGATCGTGGAGTGGGCTTTTTCAATTTCATCAAACAGCAGGATACAGAAGGGATTCTTCTTCACGGCGTTGGTCAGCTGGCCGCCGGCTTCATATCCCACATATCCGGGAGGCGCGCCCATCAGTTTCTGGTCAGAATGGCTCTGGCCGTATTCGCTCATGTCAAAGCGGATGCAGGTGCTTTCATCACCGAACAGCTTTTCCGCCAGGGCCTTGGCTGTCTCCGTTTTACCGGTACCGGTGGGGCCGGCAAAGAACAGCACACCCTTGGGCTTGCCGGTGGAAGAGGAGTTCACTCCGTTCATGCCGGTAACCGCGCGCTTCACCACGTCCAGCGTGCGCTCCAGCGCGGTGTCCTGGCCCTTGATCCGCTTTTCAAAGTCCTGCTTCGCCGTTTTCAGGCTCTGCATGTTCAGGCGGCTCCAGGGATTCTCCTTGATGCCGTATTTATACAGATCCACCACCGTGCACAGGTCACGGATCGGAATCTCTTCCTTCTTGCACAAAAGGCGCATCTCGTCCAGTTCGGTAAAGGTCATGCCTTCCGTCAGGCCGACAAAGCGCTCCTTGATGCGCTCCAGTTCATCCGGATGCTCCGTGTAGTAAGGCAGATCTCTCCGGTACACGGTGCCGGAGAAGAAGGCAGCAAAGTTATTGCCGGTCATCATGCGCTTGCGCTCTTCCCGGTCCGGCGCTTCCAGCCGCAGGATCTTGCACACCGGATTGTTCAGGTAGAACCAAGCTGGCAGGTCGTTCAGCTTGTTCACCAGCAGAATCAGCAGGTTCTGCTTCTTGCCCTGGGTAGTCCGGACCCAGGAAGCGCTCAGGGCGCTCTGCATCAGGATGTTGAAGCTGTTCACATCCTGCTGGTCCATACGCTCAGGCGTGGTGATATAGTGGCTGGCCATCTCCATCACGGTCACGGTGGCTGCCTTGCGCTGGAACATGGCCCGGCGGATCACGTTCGGGGCGGTGTCCGCTCCGTTGCCTTTGAACTCCGCCTGGATCGCGCCGTCCTTGATCGTGGTGCTGGTATTCGCCGCGAAACGGGTCAGCATGGAAGGATCATAGGGACTCATGAAGCCCACCAGGTTGCTGTAGAAAATCACCTGGTCATAGCCGTTATCCGCAAAGAAGGTATGCAGATACCGGCTCAGCGGGATAATCTCATCCTGCGCCACCGATCCCTGCAGGGGATAACGGTACTGGTCCAGCACGTTCCCTTCCAGGATCAGCAGGGGTTTGATCCCGCCGAACAGCTCAAGTTCCCTGTGCCACTTGGGAATCAGGATTTCCGTGTTCTCGCTCATATTGATATCTCCCTTGGAGTTTGTCAGTCTCCCTTTGTCTGCCTCGTCGGTACGGCAGCCGGGGCTTCCGGAGCACCCAGTGCCGGCTGCTGCTCCCCTTCCGGCACCAGCACGTCATCAAAGGCGGCCTGGTATTCCATCTCAATCCGTGTCATGCCGTTCTCGTCCGTTGTCACCGGCGGCAGTTCAAAAGCGGTATCCCGCTGCAGGGCAAAGCGGACTGCTTCCGCCTCCTCTGCTGTGGCCCGCCGGGGCTGGTAGTTGTTCACCGGATCCGTGCCCGTCGTCACGGCGGGCAGGATCGTCACCTGCTGGCCCATGTACCGGCCTTCGTTGGTGAAAACCAGCTTGGCCTGCACTACCGCGGTGTACAGGGAGGTCACCGTCTGATCAATCAGGTGTTTCCGGGTTTCAATTTTGCTGTTTCCACCGAAAACAAAGTTACCCAGGGAATAGAATACGGTCCGGTTGTTGAACAAGTTAACGCCCTGCAGCACGTGCGGGTGATTGACGATAACCAGATCCGCGCCGGCCTTGATGACGTTGCGCGCGTTCCGCTCCGTTCCTTCCTCGTGGTTACCCCTGTATTCCAGGCCCGTATGCCAGCAGACTACAAAGGCATTGACCTCGCCTTTGGCTTTCATATCGCTGATCAGTTTCCGGAGCTTTTCAGATCCCTTGTTATAGGTGATGTTGTCCAGCGCCATGAAACCGATTTTGATGCCGTCTTTTTCATACACATACACATTGAAGCCCTGGAACCAGCCAATGCCGTTCTCTTCCAGCGTTTTCTTGGTGCTGTCCTCTCCCTGTTTCCCGAAATCGCCGATGTGGTTGTTGGCCAGGGAGCAGGCTTCTATGGAACTGCCTGTCAGGATTTTCACGAAATCCGTCGGGCCGCGGAAACGGTAGGTTTTCCGCTGGGATTCCTGGGCGCGGCTGTCGGACAGGACTCCCTCAAAATTGATGACTGTCAGGTCGTCCGCCTCAAACAGTTCCCGGAAATTGGCAAAGAAATAATCATAGCCCTGGGAAGCAGCCATGGTATCGAAAGAGTCTTCCTTCGCGCGGGTCCTTTCCTCGCTGCCGATGGTACAGTCCCCTGTAAAGGTCAGCAGGATCGTTTTTTCCGCCGCGGCAAAACCGGTTGCCAGCAGCAGGCTTATTGTCAGCAGGATCGCACAGACGGCGCGGAAGTTCTTCGTTTGCATGGTTATGCTTCATCTCCCGGAAATTCAAATCGGCGGCACCAGGTATATTTGCTGATGGCGCTTGCGCAGGCGCCCTGGCAGTAGGTATTCAGTACATCCCGGATATAGGAGGGCAGGCTCTTGTTATACTTGACCTCCAGGATCATCAGGTTTTCATCAAAGGGAGGAACCGTGGGCACATAGGGATTGAAGAGGTCCTTGCTCCACAGTCCGGTGCGCAGCTGCTTGTCAAAGGTAATCCGCACCTCTTCCGCCGGGTGCAGGTAAGCTTCCCGCACATAGTCCACCAGGACCGCCGGCCGCAGCAGGTTCACTGTCATTTCCCGGTAAACGTCGTTCAGCAGGCCGCTCCGCGTGGTTTCCAGGCCGACAGGGTCCCCCGCCATCAGCTGCTCGCACAGGAGCTTCGGAATGGTGATGCTCCGTTTGGAGATCAGGCTCCCAACCTTGGTTTTGCATTCCAGCTTGATGATCTTATCGCTGAAGTTATAAATCCGGATCCGGTACTTGTCACGGTTCTGCACACCGTTCATCTTGTCATAGAAAGCGTTGTTGAATACCGTGTCGAAATACAGGGACCGGATATGATACTCGTTATATTCATCCCCGTTGGGATCACGGTTCAGGATCCCGTCCAGCACACCGGACAGCACAAAGTACTGCCGCTCATTGATAAAGTACTTCAGTTCATGCCGCAGCGGCAGCGTATTCATGCTCATTGAGATCCCCCCCCTGTCAGATTCCCTTTTCCTCCGGAAAAGGTTAATGAAAACTGAAAACTGAAGACTGAAAAATATTATACTCAGCCCATACTGTCCTTGCCTTAAAAGCATCTGACGAATACATGAAACTTATATTAGAAAAGTTAAGAACACTTTTATTCTTCATTTTTCAGTTTTAAGTTTTCAGTATTCATTAAGCATATCATCTGATCCAGCTGATCAGATGATATGCGTTATCAGGTTCCTGCTTCCACCTGGCATGCCACCAGGGTTGCGTCATGCACGCCTTCGATGTTCAGCACAGCGCTGACCAGATCCTGTTTGCTGTCCAGACGGACCTCCACAGTCATTTCAGCACCGGAACGGGTCACGGTCTTGCTGCGGAGCTTCCGCTGGCGCACGGTCCGGCGCAGCAGCTGGGTAATCTCCTGCTCCGCGTAATCGTCATAGTGAACCACCAGCAGGTAGGAATCCGGATTGCGGAAACGCACAAAGGTCATCAGCATCAGGATCACGCTGATGCCCAGCACAACTGCCAGCGCGTGGACATACAGTTCCGCGCCCAGCAGGATGCCCATCGTCAGCGACCAGAACATATAGGCCGTGTCCATGGGATCCTTCACCGCTGTACGGAAACGGACAATACTCAGGGCGCCGACCATACCCATGCTCAGGGAGATATTGCTCTTGATACACATAACCACCGGCGTGGTGATCAGCGTCAGCATCATCAGCGTCATGGCGAAGGTGGGGCTGTACAGCACGCCGCGGTAGCAGCGCTTATAGACAAAAGCGATAATCAGGCCGACAATGCAGCCCATGACCAGGCCGATCACGATCTTCCAGGGCGTCAGGCTCTCAAACTGGCTCATGAAGTATTCGCTCAGGCTCGAGTCGTTCTTCAGAACGGATTTGACGCCGTCAGCTAAAGCAGTTGAAATAAACATGGGGATTCCTCCTTGAAATATTAATCCGGATTAATTGGCTTCAGGCGGCATAGCCGGCTTTTCGCCAAAATACTTCACCATTTCAGCGTTGTTCAGGTTAAACGCGTTCTGGGTCATCTCCCACAGCAGAGTGGGCCGTTTCCGAATTGTGTTCCGCAGTCGGTTGATGCGGCTTTCCCAGTAGCGGTAGGCACTGTCGGCCGTAACAGGCAGCTCCTCGATAATCGCCTTGTCGTTGAGCTCACCCCACTTCTCAAAGTGCAGGCTCAGCTCCGGCTCAATAATGCCCACCAGTTCATCCAGCTTATACATCATCACGTCAGTGGTCAGCTGTTTGAACAGGTTTCCGTAAATCGTCAGGTATCTGTCCTTATACTCCGGAACGCTCAGCAGGGTACGGAAGATCGTGTTGTCGATATTCTTTTCACCCATACCCTTGGCTTTGGTGAAGCTCTTGGGACTGTCGAACTTGGAGTTGAACAGGCCGTAATCCAGGTCATACAGCAGCCAGCGCCACTTGCTGCCCTCCTTCTTCAGGCGGTAGAAGCGGGTGTTACCGATATCGCTGTTGCCGAAGAACATCTCATAGGCCATGTAGTGGAACAGGTTGTCCACATCCACGTTGTCCAGGATGTACTGCAGATCCTCAGGGTTCTTGGCCGGATTGCTCTTCTTGATCTTCGCAATCATATCCCTGAATTCCTGCCGTTCCTTCTTGGTGGCATAACAATAGTTTCCGCTGCCTTCCAGGATGACCATGTTGTCCGCTTCGTCCAGGGAAAGTCCCTCAAACTGGGCAATCATATACCGGTCAGCTCTTTCACGCAGGTTCATATGGCCCCAGTACTGACCGTCCAGGTAAACCACATAGGGTTTCCAGGCCTGGTGGGCTACCGGGCATCCGGTTTCATCCATCAGCCGGCTCTGGAGCCCATCCAGCAGGCGTGTCCATACACCGTCGTTGCCGCTGTTGCGCAGGACAAAGCCCTTGAACTCTGTATAATCCCGGTCCGGGAACAGCTTCGCGGCGAAGGTTTTCAGGCCGTACTTGCTCTTCGCCTTGAACTTCATGCTCTTCTGGGGCAGGTCCAGGGAATACTGACCGATCAGCGAGAACTCAGCGTCCTGGTTAATCAGGTTGTTGCCGCTGTCGTCATACATTTCCACATGAACCGGGAATTTCGTACCGGCCTTCTTGACGTCGCGGTAAATCGTATTTTTGAACGGAATCCCCTTGGATTTATCCACGTTGCTGCCAACGTCCAGCATACCGTTTACTCCGTTCCACAGGTTCAGAGGATCGGACACAACGGACACAACCGGCAGCGCGTGGTATTTGTTCACGAAGAAGGTACCCGTCAGCACGTCGCTTGGTTTCACGTTGCCGCCGGCGAAAGCCCGGACCCGGAGCACGGTGATGTCCCGCAGTTCCAGCCGTTCTCCGTTGTAAGGAATGGAGTTCTGGGTGGGTACGGAACTGTCCGTCGTGTAGAAAACCTGGGTCCCTTCAGGAATGTTGAACTCCACGTAAGTCACGCCGTCATACAGACCGGGTTCCGTTGTAAAGGAGGGCATTGCCGCGTATCCGGTAAAGCCTTCCCCGTTGGCCTGAAACGGCGTGGGTGTATCATAATAAAAAAGCCCCGCGAGCCCGAGGGTGCGGCCGTAGGAGACATCCGTTCTCATTTCCGGCAGGGTAACCTTATCCAGCACCCGGCCTGTCGGATCCGTCAGGGTGATGGTCTCCATTTTCTGCTTTCCGACCTTAAAGGCCGCATGCGGCTGTGAGGCGTTATTGCTTTCCGTCATCCGGTCGCACATCACAACCTTGTACTCCCCGGCGCCAATGAGAGATCCCTGCGGAAACTGCCATTTCCGGCCGTGATCCAGCCGGTCGCTCAGTCCCCAGCCGCTCAGGTCCACTGAGTCGTTCCCGGCGTTGTAGATCTCAATCCAGTCCGATTTGCCGGCGCCGGGATAAGCCTCTATCGTATCATTGCTCGCCAGGACCTCACTGATGTACACACCGGTTTTGTTCATGGCGCGCAGGTTAAAATCCATCTGGTTAAAACCTGTCTGGTTGTTCGGGAGCGTCGGCGTGGGCACCTGGAAGACCTGCATCTGTCCGTTTTCATTCCGTCCCCAGCTGCAGTCCAGCGGCAGGTTGTCGATCATCACACGGTCCAGTACATGACCCTTGCTGTCCGTCAGGATAATCGTCTCGCGCTCCGCGCTGATCCTGAAATTCGTGTGGGGTGCCTTCTTAACCGTATCCATCCGGTCCTTGCCGGTGCAGAAGACAATATAGTAACCATGTGCCTGGATCACCGCATCATCCGGAAAGCGCCACTTCAGCGGTTTTCCTTCATTATCGCTCAGTCCCAGGCCTGCCAGGGGGATATCGCGGGCTGTGGTATTATACAGCTCCACCCAGTCGCACAGCTCGTCGTCATCATCACGGATGCCGGTAATCGGATCCGCCATCACTTCGTTGATCACAATCGAACCGTCCGCCATAGAGACGCTTTCACGGTACAGCTGATTGCCCTGCTCGGTG
>JAGAAC010000037.1 GCA_017615475.1 Clostridia bacterium | reverse complement strand
TTTCTTCGTCAGTGCCTTCTTCCCGCAGTACGGCTGGCTGATTATCACCGGGCTGTACCTGCTGGGCATCCTGACCGGTATTGCCGCGGCATTCCTGTTCAAGAACACATTATTCCGGGGAGAAGCGGTTCCCTTTGTGATGGAACTGCCGAACTACCGTCTCCCCAGCCCCCGGAACGTGGCACAGCTGCTGTGGGAAAAAACCAAGGATTTCCTGCACCGTGCCTTCTCCGTCATCCTGATTGCCACCATCGTGGTCTGGTTCCTGAAGAGCTTTGATTTCAAACTGAACCTGGTCACCGATTCCCATGAGAGCATCCTTGCCGCTGTTGCCGGTCTGCTGGTTCCCGTGATGAAGCCTGTCGGCCTGGGTGACTGGCGCATTGTTACCTCGCTGATCAGCGGCTTTATGGCCAAGGAAAGCGTGGTATCCGTTATGGAAACTCTCTTCGGCGGCAGCCTCGCAGCGCTCGGCTCCCTGACCGCGGCTTCCATGCTGGCCTTCAGCCTGCTGTATACCCCCTGCGTTGCCGCCATCGCCGCCATCCGCCGGGAAATGGGCCGGAAATGGGCCCTGGGCGTGGTGCTCTGGCAGTGTGCCGTTGCCTGGGTTGCCGCGCTGATCATCCGGCTGGTCGGCCTGTTATTCTGAGGAGGATCTGCTTATGAATTTCTGGGATATCCTGATCCTGCTGGCAATCGCCGGCATCGCTGCTTTCGCTTTCCTCGCTGCACGGAAAAGGAAAGCGTCCGGAAAAAGCAGCTGCTGCGGATGCAGCTGCGAAAGCTGCGGCCTCTGCAAAACCGGAACAGGCAGCCCGCGGTAAGCTTTTCCGTATATTCATCCCCCGTTCGCCTGAACGGGGGATTTTCTTTTCACCGCCCGGTATCTGTGATATACTCCGGGTATCATAATTCTGTCGGAACAGGCATCATACAACACCGGAAAGGATGAAACTCATGCGTTTAGGCGGAACAGTATGCTGCGACAATCCCGCTGAATGGGAAGAGAAACTGGCGGCGTCCGGCTTCCGGGCAATCACCGCGCCTTTTACCTGTGAAACACCCGCGGACGAAATCAAAAGGTTCCTCCGGATCGCGGAAAAGCATGATGTGCTCCTCGCGGAAGTGGGCGTATGGAAGAATGTGTTTGATCCGGCTGACGGCCGGGCCAACCTGGAATATGCTGTCCGCCAGCTGCGGCTGGCTGATGAGCTGTCCATCCCCTGCTGCGTCAACATTGCCGGCACGGAGAGCACCGCCGGCTGGGACGCGGCGGACCGGGGCAATTTCACACAAGCCATGTATGACAGGCTGATCGCCTCCATCCGGGAAATCATCGATACAGCCCGGCCGAAAAACACCTTTTACTGCCTGGAACCGATGCCCTGGATGCTCCCGGACAGCCCGGAAACCTGTCTTCAGCTGATGAAGGATGTGGACCGGGAGCAGTTCGCGGTCCATATGGATTTTGTGAATATGATCAACTGCCCGAGGCGCTTCCTGAATGCGGAAGGTTTTATTGAAGAATGCTTCCGCCTGCTGGGGCCCTATATCAAAAGCACCCACCTGAAGGACTCCCGGATGGACCTGATGCGGCTGACCACCGTGCTGGAAGAATGCTCCCCGGGAGAAGGCGCCCTGGATTTTGTCCGGGTCCTGAAAATCATCGACCGGTATCTCCCCTCGGATGCCCCGGTTCTCCTGGAGCACATGACCACCTTTGAGGAATACCGCCGTGCCTATGACTATGTGGCCGGAAAAGCCGCCGAGGCAGGCATCAGGATCTGAATCCCGCAGGCAGAAAACAACCCCTTCCCTGGATGCCGGGAAGGGGTTCTCTATGCTGCTTACAGGTTTTCTCCGTTGGTCCGGACCGTTTCAGCGAACCAGTCAAAACTGTCCTTGGGAATGCGCTCACCGGTGGTGTAGTCGACATACACCAGGCCGAAACGCTCAGAATAGCCCCTGGCCCACTCAAAATTGTCCATCAGGCTCCAGCAGAAATAACCGCGGACATCCACGCCGTCTTCAACCGCCCTCCGCAGTTCCCGGAGATACCGGTGAAGGAAATCAATCCGGTGCGGGTCATGCACTTTCCCGTCCGGCATCACCCAGTCATGGGAGGACATTCCGTTCTCCGTAATAATGATGGGCAGCTTATACCGCTCCGTCAGGTAACGCGGCGCCCAGTACAGCATCCGGGGTGTCACAGGCCAGCCGCAGGCGGTGCGGGGATGCCCGGCAGGATAAGGCACATCTTCCCATCCGGTTTCGTTTTCCGCGGCCCGGACTTCCCGGCCTTCATAGAGATTCTGGGCATAGTAGTCCAGCTTCTGGCAGATCAGCTTCATATCCTCCTGCCAGCCTTCGGGCAGGTACTGACCGAAATACTCCAGCCCGTCCGCCGGATAGGTTCCCAGTACCACAGGATCACTGAACCAGGCTACTGAAAAGGAAGGGCTGTTTTTCTCCACGGTAAAATATGCCTTGCGCGCCGCTTCCACATCCGCCGGATTGTTCTCGTCTTTCGGAATCACCGACGCGCCGCAGGGAGCATAGCCGATACGGACACCTTTCACCTTTTCCCGAAGCACCTGACAGGCGCGGCCGTGGCTCTTCAGCAGGTTATGGCAGGCTGTTACCTGGTCCTTCAGTTCCAGCTTCAGGCCCGGCGCAAAACCGCCGGTCATATAGCCCAGGCCGATAATGCACTGGGGCTCGTTGATCGTAAAGAAGTCCTTCACCCGATCCCCGAAACGGTCTGCCAGGACTCCGGTATACTCCGCAAACCATTCCGGAATCTGCGGGTTCACCCAGCCGCCTTTCCGTTCCAGGCAGGCGGGCAGGTCCCAGTGATAGATTGTCATCCAGGGACGGATACCGTGTTCCAGCAGGCAGTCAATCAGTTCGTTATAAAAGGAAACACCCGCTTCGTTAACCTTTCCCGTTCCTTCCGGCAGGATCCGGGGCCAGGAAACAGAAAACCGGTAGTTCCGGATGCCGCGGTCCGCCATCAGGGCCACATCCTCCCGGAACCGGTGATAATGGTCACAGGCAGTCCGCCCGTTGGAGTGATCGCTGATCGCTCCGGGCTGTTCGCAGAATTCATCCCAGACGCTCGGGCTTTTCCCGTCTTCATCCCATGCGCCTTCAATCTGAAAAGAGGCAGTCGCTGTGCCGCAGATAAAATCCTTGGGAAAGCTCATTCAAGCATTCTCCTTTTTGCCATATTGATGTTATTGTAACGTTTGCAACATGTGCTTTCAAGTGACTTTCTCACATTCCTTTGCATTTTTCACGTTTCTTTTCATTTTGCGCAAGCGATTTCGTTTGCACCGGTTCCCTCCGCGTTCGTGCAAACAAAAAAACCGAAGCGAACCGCTTCGGTTTTGATAAACGCTTATTCAGGGCATCAGCCTTTGACAGCGCCGGCTGTAGCTCCCCGGATGATGGACTTGGAAAGGATAATATATACCACCAGAACCGGCAGAATTGCCAGGAAAATGAACATATACACCTTACCCATGTCAAACTTGGAATAGTCTGCTGAACGGAGCTGGGCGATCATAATCGGCACCGTCTTCAGGTCAGCCTTATCCAGCAGCAGCGCCGGAATGAAGTAGTTGTTCCAGGAACTGACAAAGGCGAAAATCATCTGCACCGCAATGGCCGGCTTCATGATGGGCAGGACAATCCGGTTGAAGGTGCTGAACTCATTGGATCCGTCGATCCGGGCGGCCTCAACGATCTCCATCGGAAGCACGCTCTCCAGGTACTGCTTCATATAGAAGAACACAACCGGAGCAGCGATGCTGGGCACAATCAGCGGGATATAGTTGTTTGTCAGTTTAAACTGATAACAAAGCTGGATGAAACCAACCGCGGACACCTGGGGCGGGATCATCATAACAGCCATGATGAAGTAGAACGCAAACTTCTTCAGTTTGAAGTCGTATACATGGACACCATAAGCCGTCAGCGCGGAGAAATAGGTTGTCAGCACCGCGCAGGCCGCCGCGATCAGGAAGCTGTTCAGCATGCCGCGGGGAATATTGATGGATGCGTCATTCCACGCGTTCTGCAGGTTGTCCCACAGATGCGTACTGAACCAGGGGGTAAAGCCCCCCTGCAGCTCCGCATTGGAGCGGGAGGCGTTGATAATCATCATGTAGAAGGAGAAAAGGCAGAGAACAGAGAGGAAAATCAGGATCGTATAAACCACAAACCGCGAAGCAAACAACATGATGCGGCCTTTTGTATTTTCAGCATTCTTCATCTTTCCCACCTCCTCAGTTCTTATACGGCTTGGACAGCATTCTGTAAACCACCAGGCTCAGGCTGGCGGATACGATAAACAGCACCACGCTGATCGCGCCGGCCATACCGTAGTTTTTGCTGGTTCCAAGGTAATTGTTCAGGTACATTACCATGGTAAAACTGGTCCGGTCCGGCGTACCCTTGCCGTTCGTCAGAACCTGCGGCACGTCGAACATCTGCAGGCCGCCGATCATGGCTGTAATGACTGTATAAACCAGGATCGGAGCCAGCAGCGGCAGCGTCACGCGGAAGAAAGTCTGCAGGGAGCTCGCCCCGTCAATCTCCGCCGCCTCAAACATGCACTGGTCGATTCCCTGAATGCCGGCCATCAGCAGAATAGTGGTGTTGCCAAACCACATCAGGAAGTTCATCAGGGAAATCAGCAGGCGGACTGAAATCCGTATGCCGAGGAAGTCAATGGCTTTCTCCGTCAGTCCGGAAGATAACAGCACCTGGTTCACCGGTCCCACCGGGGAGAACAAGGTGAAGAACAGCATGGAAAACGCGGATGCCATGATCAGATTGGGCATGTAAATCACGGTTTTAAAGAACCGCTGCCCCTTGATATTCAGGCGGTAGCTTGTAAAGAACACTGCCAGCAGGAGAGCGATCACAATCTGCGGCACGGCGCCAAGAACCCAGAGGATAACTGTATTGCCGAAATACTTCAGCATACCGATGTTTCCGCTCTTATCCGGCGTAAACAGCTTAACAAAGTTGTCTAACCCGACAAAGTTCGGTCCGATCTGTTTCAAACCACTCCGATAGTTTTCGAAGAACGCATTGTAAAAGGTTGTCAGCTGCGGAACCAGCGTAAAGAGAATATATACAACAAAAAAGGGAAGAATAAAAATATATCCCCACTTAGCGTAGCTGACGCCTTTATGTTTTCTCATGGGCGTATGCTCCTCCTCGCAATCATCGGAATTCTGCTGAAGACGTACAAAACCGTTCCTGTGCGCCTTCAGCAGAATTCCTTCTGTTTACTCACAAAGGCAAGGCCAATGCCTTGCCCTTGTGAGTTATGGATTATTATATCAGAAAATCAGGGAGTGACAATATCAGGATACTTCTCGTTCACGTGCTTGTAGAAGTTGGCCAGAGCGGTATCCTTGTCAACAGCGCCTTTGAAGTATTCCATCATGTAGGTCTGCAGGCCTTCGTTCAGCAGCTGATCATAGATGGTGTGGTTTTCCCACTTGATGCCGTCGGTCATGCCGGCGAAAACAGCCACGTCGTTCTGGCCGCCCAGGAAAGCGCTGCCGTATTCCGGATCCGCGGCGAACTTTTCGTTCACAGCCTTGTTGTTGGAGAACTGAGCTTCCTTGGCCACCAGCGCGGTGCACACTTCTTCATTGTTGATGAAGGTGTTCATGATGTCAGCCACAACGTCAGCATACTGGGTGCCGGTGGGAGCCATCAGCCAGGTGCCGCCCCAGAAGTGAGCAGCGGGACCCTGGCAGATCGCCCAGTCGCCGGAGCATCCCTTTTCGGGATCCTGGGCATTGCCCATGCAGAAGTTGAAGTACCAGGCGGGTCCGAAGAAGCACATGGTCTTGCCATCGGCGAACATCTGGTCATTCTTTTCCTGATCCCAGATACCGGCGGTCAGGGTTTCTTCATTCGCGATGAACTTTTCGGTCTGGGCAATCCAGGCTTCGATCTGAGCATCGAACTGCAGGTTGTTCTCTTCATCAACCCACGCGGAGGTGCAGTTGTTGGAGAAAACACGATAGGTTTCAGCGAAGGAAGCGGTCATGTAGTAGCCCTTGGCCTTGGCTTCGTCAGCCACAGCTTCGAACTTCTCCCAGGAATCCAGAGCAGCCTGGACCTCAGCGGGATCATCGGTGCCCAGCACTTCCTTAGCGATGGAACGGCGATAGATCAGAGCAGAGGGGCAGCACTGGAAGGAAACGCCCTTCACAACGCCGTTGGCGTCGGAAGCAGCCTTCACGGTGTACTCATAAGCATTGGAGAAATCGGTCACGCCCATGGCGGTGATGTCCTGGGTGTAATCGGAATCAGCGTACTTCTGGATGTAGTCCGCTTCGGCCAGGAACATGTCAACCTGTTCGCCATTCAGCAGATCGGTATCCAGTTTGTCCTGGTATCCGCCGTTGTCGCTGGGTGTGATAATCCATTCAACGGTGAATCCTTCAGGAACGGTGTAGTACTTTTCGAAGAATCCTTTAAATTCATCATTCCAGGCATAGATTTTGAGCACTTTGGCGGTCTCTTCTTCAGCAAGCGCGGCAGACGCGATGCCGAAAACCAGCATGACAGCCAGAACCAGGGACAGGATCTTTTTCATCAGGGTCTCCTCCTTTTTTTGTCGCGGTAATACCGCATATTCTCAAACAGCGATCCCGCTGTTGTCGACTGTAAACTTTACAAATCTCTTTTATGACGGGGATTAGTATACAGCCGATAAAACGTTTGCGCAACCACAACATGTTGTATATGTTCCCATTCCTCCCCTTTTACCACATGTTTTCTGATTCATCGGTAACGTTTGCAATCGTTGTCCTTCAACGTTTTTGCTGCAGCCGTTGATTTCATTATCTTCATGAGTAATCTGTCCTGTTTTTCTTCCACATTTTTTGCGAAAACGATACCGATGATCATATTTCTATTTTCGGAAACGATACCAATTGGGTGAGTTCCTCTTTTGGGACAGGTATACCACAATATATAGTATGTCTCCTTATACATTTTTGTGTATACAAAGCAAAAAATAAAAATGCTTTCCGGATATTTCCGGAAACTGTTTTCAATCAATCAGCTTTCTTTCCCCTCCCCCTGCTTTCCGGAAACGGTTCCATGTATATACGCAAAAAACTCTTTCCGGAAATATCCGGAAAGAGTTTTTAATAAATGTCAGTTTCTTATCCTTTGACAGCACCGGCAATGAAGCTGTCCTGAATGCGCTTGCTCAGGAATACATACACCAGCAGTGTCGGAACCGTGGCAATCGTCAGCGCCGCGCCTACAGGACCCCACTTCGTCTGATACTGGCCGAACAGACCCTGAACGCCGACAGGCAGCGTCTTGTACGCTTCCTTGCTGTTGAAGATCGTCGCGAACATCAGTTCGTTCCAGCACTGCAGGAAGGTATAGATGCCGACTGTTGCGACCGCAGGTACCATCAGCGGGACAATCACCCGCCCGAAGATTCCCCAAACTCCGCAGCCATCCAGGAATGCCGCCTCATCCAGGTCATACGGAATATCGCCCATAAAACCCGTACAGATCAGGATTCCCATCGCCAGCGAGAACGCAGAGTAGGGAATGACCAGTGCCGTGTAAGAGTTGAGCAAATGCGTTTTCCCCAACACCACGTACAAGGGCACAATAGCAGCGTGAATCGGGATGGTCAGACCGAGCATGAAGAACTTGTTCATGGTTTCCCGGCCTTTCCAGACCAGCCGGGTCATTGCATAGGTTGCCATAGCGGAGGCGATCAGCGTGATCAGAATCGTGGCAACCGCAACGATAAAGCTGTTCAGGAAATACAGATCCATCCGGCCGGTTTTCAGTGCCTCAGTATAGTTCGACCAGAGCCAGTTGTTCGGCAGGCCGATAACATTCGCACCGAAGATTTCAGCATTATCCTTCAGGGAAAATGTCAGCATCCAGTAAACCGGAAAAAGGCAGATCAATGCCCACAGGATCAGGATAAAATAGATCAGCACCTTGGAAGGTGTAATCTTGTTACCCGCTGTTCTGGCTCTTCCGACCTGTTTGGTTTCAGAAATTGTACTCATACGACCTTCTCCTTTCTGAACACCGCATTGATCACGATCGCAAAGAAGAAGCACAGCAGGATCAACATTACAGCGATGGTACTTCCCATGCCATACCTGTTCCGCTTGAACAGGAGGCTGATCATCAGGGTACTCGGCACTTCAGTTGCGTGAACAGGACCGCCGTTCGTCAGTACGTAAATCAGGTCGAAGGACTTCAGGGAGCCCGTAACCGCAAAGATCACGCTCACCCGGAGAATCGGCTTGATATAGGGGATCACAATATACCGGTTCAGCTGACCATCGGTACAGCCGTCCAGCATACCCGCTTCCCGCAGTTCCGGCGGTACACCTTTGACTCCGGCATACATCAGCAGCATATGATAACCCACATACTGCCACAGGATGGGTACAAAGGCAGCACCAAGTGCTATCTTCCGGTCTCCCAGCCAGATCTGGCACCAGCTTTCCAGGCCCAGCGCACGGAGTGCCACGTTGAGTACACCGTAATCCGGGTTATAGATCTTCAGCCACAGCTGGCCGATAACCACCGTGGAGATCAGCACCGGCATGAAGTAGATGGAAAGGAATGCTCTTTCACCCCGGATTCCCTTGGCAAGCTTCAGGGCCAGCCACAGCGCAAACGGCAGCTGGATAATCGTCGAAAACAAAGCCAGCAGCAGGGCGTTCTTCAGCGCCCAGGTGAACTTGATGGATCCGCTGGTAAACAGTTCCACATAGTTCTGGAATCCGATGAATTCCGGTGTTTTCAGGCCGTTCCAGTTTTGCAGGCTGTAATAAAAAGACATCGCGATAGGAGCGATCAGTACAGCCACGAACAAAAACAGCGCCGGCAGCAGAAACAGGAAAATATTGACTTTATAGCCAAGCGTTTTTTTCATACCTGAATAATCCCTTCAGAAAAGAAAGGAGACGGTCCCTTTCGGGTGGTGCCCTTACGGGACCGTCTCCTTGTCATTTGGTTAGTTTAGACACCTGTCGGAGGAATTACTTCAGCTCCGCATCGAGGCCCTGAGCAAATTCTTCAGCGGTAATATCGCCGGCGAACAGCTGGGTGATGAACTCGAGGTAGGTGTTGGCAGCGTCAGCGCTCAGGAAGTTGTCGCCGAACAGAACCATGCCGTCAGACTTGGCAACCATTTCAGCAACGGACTTGCTCACGCGGTTGACAGTGTTGGTCTTGTAGTTGACAGCCCATGCCGGCAGACCGGAACCGATCAGGTTGCCTTCACGGGAGATGATACGGCCGAACAGCACAGCGATCTTGGCAGCCGCTTCGGGATCCTTAGCGGTAGCGGTGACAGCCAGAGTGTCGTTGGGGCCGCCAACGAACTGATACAGGGAGGACTTGGTTTCGTCGATCACCGGGAAGGGAATCGCCACGAAGTTCTCGCCCTTGGCAGCAACTTCGCCGCAGTTCCAGGAACCGTTCTGATAGAAAGCGGTCTTGCCAGCCAGGAAGTTCTGCTTCACTTCTTCGTTGCCCAGAGCGGAAGCGTTGGGATCGAAGTAGTTCTTCTGGATGAAATCGGTGAAGATGGTCATAGCCTTGATGACGCCTTCCTGATTCCAGTCAGCTTCGCCGGTGTAGCAGGCCTTCAGGCCGTCAGCACCGATGGTCTTGACCAGCAGGGGCTCGGTGTACTCGGACAGGCACCATGCTTCCTTACCGGCAACGCCGAAAGGAACGATACCAGCGGCAACCAGGTCATCACAGCACTTAACCAGTTCGTCGAAGTTTTCGGGAGCCTTGTCCCAGCCAGCCTTCTTCAGCAGGTCGAGGTTGGCGAACAGGGTAACCACATTCATGGTCATCGGCACGCCGTAGTGCTTTCCATCATAGGTGGTGTTGGCAAGCATGGTGTCGCTCAGCTCGCTCATGTAGGGAGCGATGGCGTCATCCAGGCACAGCACGCGGCCGGCTTCAACGAAGTCGCCCAGGAAGGACATGGACCAGGTGAAGAAAATATCCGGCAGACCTTCGCCAGCGGACATCGCGGCTTTGATCTTGGTCTTGTAATCTTCGTTCTGGGTCGCTTCCATCACTACTTCATAACCAGCATCGTCACCAGAAACAACATTGGTGAACCGGTTGAAGTCGTCGATAGCCTTTTCATAGGCGGGGGTGTTCGCGTCGCTGTCAACAGCGATGGACCACAGGGTCAGCTGGGTCTTCTCTGCGAGAGCTGAACAAGCAGCCAGCAGCAGAGCCAGGGTCAGTACCAGGGCAACTACCTTTTTCATGGTTCTTCCTCCTATAAAGTGATAAATAATTTTAGCCTCCGCTAAAAGAAGCTCAATGGGAATCGCCGGAGCCGGTTTCTTCCGGCTGCCCGGGCTGCTCTGTGACTGTCTGTGTTTCCACAACCGACCACGGGTATTCAACAACCATATGCCCGCCGTCGATCGTGAAGAAACACTGCGTGTCATCAAAAAGCATGGGATATATCAGCGTGAAGGAATTGTTTTCGTAATCCACCTTATAGGTTCCGGAGAAAACGCCATCCTCCAGGAAAGTATTCTTGGCAGAAAACTCAAAGAACGCGCCTTCAGAACCATCCAGGTTCCATACTCCCTGCAGGTCCTCTCCGGTGGTCCCTTCCTTCCGGGTGTAGTTCATGATTACGTAAAGCCATTTGTTCTTTTCCGTGACCCGGTACCGCAGCCTGAGGTCCTCGCCTTCTGCATCTTTCAGCACAAGGAACTGCCCGTCATCCTCCCAGGTATACTCTGTATCCCGGTATACCGCTGTGCCGTCTTCATTAAGCCGGAGAATGGAAGTTCCGGGCTCGGAACCAAAGGCCCAGTCCCCTGCCGGAAACCCCTCCGCCGCAGCAGAAGCTGCCAGGGAAAAACAGAGAAGAAGCATAAGCGCCAGAGACAGAATAAAACCTTTCCTGATCACGATAAGAGGTTCTCCTTAGAACGATCCCGCGGACATAAAGCATGTCCGGAGCATCGTGTTTCTGAATACCATTCAACTACTTTCAAGCGAGATTCAGTATACCCTCCTTTATTTCTTTTTGCAACCACAAAATGTAGGTTTTATGGGCTTTCAACACCCTTTTGGACATGCTCCGGGGGTGCAAGGGTGTTAACTACCCTTGTAAATCTTTGGTTTGTTCAACTTTTCAGTTTTTGCACGCCGGTGTGTTTTTTTTTGGTTTTGTTTCATTTTCATCCTGTGGCCCCCATTGACAGATCAAAAAAACCCGGAGCGTAACGTTCCGGATTCTTTGACATCCACAATATATAGCGGTATGGCCTCAGGGTCAGTTGTTCAGCTTTTTCAGCATCTCCTCCGCATCTTCCGCGGACACACCGTCGCTGAAGCTGAACACTCCCCGCAGCGGCATATACTGCATCATAGCCATGTTCATCTCTTCCGTAATGGCTTCCTTTGCCGCTTCCGTACCGCCCTGCTCCTCCTCCGGCGCGAAAGTCTTCATGATCTTTTTCATATAGTCCCGGATGACAGGCGCAGCCTTCGGATCCGCCATAACATCCATGAAGATGCTGTCCAGCGTATAGTGCCGGGGCAGCTCCGCAGTGGACTCAACGGTCACCTCCGCCCTCAGCGGAAGATCCCGGCTGGAAGCACCCGCTTCAATGGTGAACACGCCGGTTTCCACATGCCAGTCATGAATCTCCTGATTCCAGTAGGCAAACGCCCGCTTATCCAGGATAAAGGCCACTTCCCGGCTCTCCCCGGGCTGCAGGGCTGTTTTCGCAAACCCTTTCAGTTCCCGCACGGGACGGATGGGTGTGCTCTCCCTGTCACCCACATACAGCTGGATGACCGCCTTTCCGGCGTGGCTGCCGGTGTTCTTCACCGTCACGGATACCGTCAGCGTTTCCGTATCCCGGATCTTCTCCGCGCTGAGCTTCAGGCCGCTGTATTCAAAGGTCGTGTAGGACAGGCCGTGCCCGAAGGGGAAGAGGACGTCCATATTCTTTTTATCATAGTACCGGTAACCGACAAAGATGCCTTCCCGGTATTCCGCCGTATTCCCTTCCCCGCTGTAGAACAAATAGGAAGGATTATCCTCCAGTTTCAGCGGGAATGTCTCCGGAAGGTGTCCGCAGGGATTCACGTCCCCGAAGAGAACACGCACCGCCGCCTCTCCCACCGCCTGGCCTCCCAGGTAGGCTTCCAGGACTGCTTTGACCTTTCCGATCCAGGGCATCTCCACGGGAGCGCCGTTATGCAGGACCACCACCGTGTTGGGATTGGCTTCCGCCACCGCCTCAATAAGCTTATTCTGGCAGGCCGGCATGCGCATATGAGTACGGTCATAGCCTTCCGATTCGTAGGAATCCGGCAGGCCGGCAAACACCACGGCCGTCTTGGCCTTTTTCGCAGCGGTCACCGCCTCCGCGATATCCATGTCTGATGCCTCATCCTTTTCCACGGAATAGCCGCGGGCATAGGTCACCTTCAACCCTTTGGCTGCCTCCAGCGCACCAGTGGTTTTAAAGGCATTGATATGGCTGCTGCCGCCGCCCTGGAAACGGGGCTTCTCCGCGAACTCACCGATGAAGGCAATTTCATCTTCCTTATCCAGCGGCAGCAGGGCATCCTCATTTTTCAGCAGCACCATGCATTCCGCCGCCATGTCAGCCGCCTGCGCGTGCTGGGCATCCTTGTCCCAGGGAGTCTCCGGCTTCGCATTCTCCAGATACCGGTACACAATGGCCAGGATCCGCTCGCAGGCCTGATCCACCAGTTTTTCATCCAGTTTTCCCGCCCGCACCGCTTCAACGATCTTCCGGTCGTTGACACCGCCGGAAGCCGGCATTTCCAGGTCCAGTCCTGCCGCCACCCCGGCAACCCGGTCGGAAACAGCTCCCCAGTCGGACATCACGTAGCCTTCGAATCCCCACTCTTTCCTGAGCACCTCTGTCAGGAGCCAGGGATTCTCCGAGGCATAAACACCGTTAATCCGGTTATATGAACACATAACAGTCCAGGGCTGTGCCTCCCTGACCGCCATTTCGAAGGCCGGAAAATAGATTTCCCGGATTGTCCGCTCATCCGCGTCGGAAGAGGAGCTCATGCGGCGGTGTTCCTGGCTGTTCATGGCGAAATGCTTGATGCTGGTGCCCACATTCCGGCTCTGGACACCCTGAATCATCGCCGTAGCCATCCGGCCCGCGAGATACGGGTCTTCAGAAAAATACTCAAAGTTGCGCCCGCACAGGGGGCTCCGCTTGATGTTCACGGCCGGTCCCAGCACAACCGACAGCTTTTCATGCTGGCAGCTGTCACCGATGGCTTCCCCCATGGTCCGGAGCATTTCCGGATCAAAGGACGCAGCCGTAGCGCTGGCTGTGGGATAGCAAACCGCTTTGATACTGTCGTTGATTCCCAGGTGATCCCCTTCCTCATCCTGCTTGCGCAGGCCGTGGGGGCCGTCGCTCACCATGGTGCGGGGAATCCCCAGACGCTCAACGGCCTTGGTATGCCAGAAATCATCGCCGGAGCAAAGGCCGGCTTTTTCTTCCAGTGTCATTTGGGAAACCAGGGCTTTAACGTCCATCCGCATATCTCCTTCTTCTCCGGTTGGTTCCGATTAATTGTGTGTAAACGTTCTCGTGTATGACGCGTTCATTATGTCATCCCTCCGGAAGGCTGTCAAGAAGACTTCCGGCAATATACCTTTCCGGCGGCTGTTTGTGCTATAATCTGTGCCGTGCCGTAAACCGGCACACGGAAGGAGCCAAAAAATGCTGTATATCATCCGGCACGGAAAGACCGACTGGAACGTCCGGCATAAAATGCAGGGCCGAACCGATATCCCCCTCAACGAGGAGGGGCGGCAGATGGCCGAGGCAGCCCGCGCGGAATACAGGGACGTTCATTTTGATATCTGCTTCTGCTCTCCGCTGATCCGCGCGAAGGAAACCGCGGAGATCCTGCTGCGGGGCAGGGATATTCCCATTGTGCCTGATGACCGGCTGATGGAAATGAGTTTCGGCAGCTTTGAAGGAATTGAAAACAGCTTCAGCATTCCGGACTGCCCGATCAACGAGCTCTTTTTTCATCCGGAGCAGTATGTTGCCCAGCCCGGCGGCGGCGAAAACCTGGACGACCTGTTTGCCCGGACCGGCGAATTCCTGCGGGAGCGCGTGAATCCGCTGCTGGCGGAAGGAAAGGACGTGCTGATCGTCGGCCACGGCGCGATGAACTCCAGCATTGTCTGCCAGGTTCGCGGGCTTCCCCGGGACCAGTTCTGGAGCGCGGGCATCGAAAACTGCAAACTGATGATCCTGCCTTAACAAATACGGCAGCGGCCGGCGGAAAACATTCCGCCGGCCGTTTTTTAAGCCGATCCGTTCCTGATACCTTACGCTTCCGGATTGTCCCGGGTCAGGTTCTTTACCCATTTATACTTCCTGAAGCGGAACATCACCCAGGGGATTTTGCCCACTTCATCCAGGCAGGTACAGGCATACACCGCCAGCACCGGCCAGCCGAACACAAAAGCCCCCAGCAGGGCCAGGGGAATCGCCAGTCCCCACATACATACCGCCAGGGAATACATATCGAACACCGTGTCCCCGCCGCCGTCCAGCACCCCGTTGATCGTAACCGTGTTCACACAGCGGCCGATCATATACACCGCCATAATAACCATCATCCCGGTCAGGTATTGCTGCGCCTCAGGCGTAAGGATCACCATCTGCACCACCAGCGGCGTCAGCGCCAGCACCAGCGCCATGGAGGCAAACCCGATCACATAGGATACATTTTTCAGTTTAATCCCGTAAGCTTTTCCTTTTTCCAGGTCACCGGCACCCAGCTCGTTGCCCACCATGATCCCGGCAGCCGTTCCCACACCGTTGCACACACAGCAGATCAGGTCCCGGATCACCGCCGCCACGGCATTGGCCGCCGCGGCATCCGTGCCCATCTGGCCCATGATTGCTGTATAAGAGGTGAAACCGACACCCCACAGCAGGCCGCCGCCCAGCAGCGGCATACACTGCCTGCGGAAATCCGCGGCCAGCTGCCTGCAGCGTTCAAAAATCCTGTTCCAGGCCGGCCGGATGTAGGTTTCCCCCGCGGAAACCGTCACGCACAGCGCCAGTTCGATCACCCTCGCCAGCGTGGTAGCCAGAGCTGCGCCACGGGCGTTCATGGCTGGAATCCCCAGGAAGCCGAAAATAAACACAGCGTTCAGGACGATGTTGCTGACCACTGCCGATGAGGAAATCCAGGCACCGGCCACGGCATGGTCCGTCACCTTCATAATCAGCAGGTAGCACTGGGAAACGCCGGCGATCAGATAGGACCATCCTGCGATACGGAGATAGGCGCTGCCGATTTCAATGATCGGAGCGTCATGGGAAAACAGCCGCATCAGCTGTTCCGGACAGCATTCGCAGGCAGCGAAAAACAGCAGGGAAATGATCCCGCACCAGCGCAGCATAATATGGAAAACACTCCGGACTGTTTCCCGGTCCCCCTTGCCCCAGTACTGGGATCCGAGAATGGAACCGGCAGAAACAATGGAAAAGATAAACATGTTCTGTACAAACTGAACCTGGGAAGCCAGGGAAACTGCGGTCATCTCGGCCTGAGCCACGCCGCCCAGCATCAGGGCATCCGCCGCAGCCACGGCCGCCAGCATAAAGCTCTGGAAGGTGATAGGCGCCGCCAGCGTCCTCAGTTTCCGGTAAAAGGCACGGTTGTCGATCTTCATGGATTCCTCCGGGCTTTGGGAATCAAAGCAGGTAATCGTTTACGACTCATTATCCGGAAAGGCTTCCGCTTTGTCAACGGTCTTTTGTTCGCTTTTCTTTCCTTATGAAGTACGGTATAATAGGCCCATCGATGATTTGTTTGGAGGATACGCCATGAGTGAGAATTCGCTGCTGCCGGAACAGGCTCCGTCCATGTTCGGCCAGCCCCTGGCCGCACGGATGCGGCCCTCCTCGCTGGACGAGATCGCGGGACAGCAGCACCTGCTGGGCCCGGGTAAAGTCCTGCGCCGGCTGATCTCCTCTGACAGCATCTGTTCCATGATTTTCTGGGGGCCTCCCGGCGTCGGCAAAACCACCCTTGCGCGGGTGATTGCCCTGCAGACCAAGGCTTCCTTCATTGATTTCTCCGCCGTGAACAGCGGCATCAAGGAGATCCGCCAGGTCATGAACCAGGCGGAGGAAAACCGGGTCTACGGTATCCGCACCATCGTCTTTGTGGATGAAATCCACCGTTTCAACAAAGCCCAGCAGGACGCTTTCCTGCCCTTTGTGGAAAAAGGCAGCATTGTGCTGATCGGCGCGACAACGGAAAATCCATCCTTTGAGGTCAACAGCGCGCTTCTCTCCCGCTGCAAGGTCTTTGTTCTCCAGGCCCTCAGCCGGGACGATATCCTGATGCTGCTCCGCCGGGCGCTGACAGATGAGCGCGGTTTCGGCCGGGATCACGTTACGATCAGCGAGAACGCCCTCAGCGCCATCGCCGACTTCAGCAACGGAGACGCGCGCAGCGCCCTGAGCTCGCTGGAGATGGTGGTCCTGAACGGCGAAGCCGGGGAAGAGGGCATCCAGGTCACGGATGAAATCGTCGCCCAGTGCCTGAGCCGGAAAAACCTGATGTATGACAAGG
Source organism: Clostridia bacterium (assembly GCA_017615475.1). GTDB lineage: Bacteria > Bacillota > Clostridia > Christensenellales > Aristaeellaceae > Aristaeella. The sequence continues at coordinate 26,077 of JAGAAC010000037.1, read as the reverse complement.
ACGGTGAAGAACACTACAACCTGATTTCCGCCCTGCACAAATCCATGCGCAACTCTGACCCGGACGCCGCCGTCTACTGGATGATGCGCATGCTCGAAGGCGGCGAGGATCCCCTGTATATCGCGCGCCGGGTGCTGCGTTTTGCCGCCGAGGATGTTGGCCTGGCAGATCCCCGGGCCATGGAGGTCGGGGTTGCCGCCTACCAGGCCTGTCATTTTATCGGTGTGCCCGAATGCAATGTACACCTGGCCGAAGCCGTTGTATATATGTCCCTGGCTTCCAAATCCAATGCCATGGAGATGGCGGTGAACGAAGCGCGGGAGGCCATTGTTAAAGAGCCGGACGCCCCGGTTCCGCTGGTCATCCGGAATGCGCCGACCCGCCTGATGAAGGATCTTTCCTACGGAAAAGGCTACCAGTATGCCCACGACTACGAAGAAAAGATCACCGCCATGCAGTGCCTGCCGGATGCGCTGAAGGACCGGCACTTCTACCATCCGACGGACCAGGGACAGGAAAGCCGGTACAAAGAACGTCTGGAACAGATCCGGGCATGGAAAAAGGAGCACCGGAAAGAATGAGATTGATCCGAAAGCAATCCGTCCTGCGCAAAGCCGTACTGCTGGTTTTGTGCCTCGCGCTTTTGCTTCCGCAGGTTTCCCTCGCCGCGAAAAAAAAGAATACCAATACCGCCGCCTCCGACATCCGGGTACATCTTACCCGTCTGAACCTTTCGGATGAGGCCTGGATGACCCTGGAAGGCCGTTACCTCGCCCAGTGCGCTGACGGGCCGGAAGTGCTGCTTCCCGCCGGTGCGCAGATTACTGTTCTCCTGCGGAACGGCAAAATGGTTCTTTTCCACAACGGGCTGTCCCTGTCCGCCGGAAAAGAGCTCAAGCTTCTCCGCCGGTGTGACGGGGATACGGAACCCGGGATCCGCTTTAATCTCCAGTCAGGGGTTTATCCCGGAGACCTGACCCTCACTGTAAAAGACGGCGCGATCCGTCCCATCCTGACACTTCCGCTGGAATCCTACCTGAAGGGCGTCGTCCCCTACGAAATGAGCGATTCCTTCCCGCTGGAAGCCCTGAAGGCCCAGGCTGTCTGTGCCCGGACCTACGCGCTGAGCAAAATGAATCCCTCCGCCGACTGGGATGTGGTGGACAACACCAATGACCAGGCTTTCAAGGGCATTCCGGATAACAGCGAAAACGCATCCCTCGCGGTGCAGGAAACCGAAGGCCTTGTACTCACCTGGGACAACAAACTGATCACCGCCTGGTACAGCGCCTCCAACGGCGGCCAGACGGAGCTTCCCGGCAACATCTGGAGCGGGGACAACATCCCCGGCTGCTTCGCCATGACCGATGACCCCTGGGACGTGCAGAATCCGGAGAGCACGGTTCGGACCGCCGTGCTGCAGAAGGACGGCTCAGGCCTGTCCGCGGGGTTCCTGCGGCTGATCCGCACCGCCCTGGCAAAAGAGCCGAAACTGGATGATTTCCGTCTTGGCGAAAAAGACGAAATCCGGGTGGATGCCATCCGCGCGGTACAACTGACAACACCCCGGTATAAAGCTCCCAGCCGGCTGATGACCCGGCTGGAACTGACAGTATCCCTTTCCGCCGTCCTGAAGGAAGGCCGTACCCGTCCCGATACCGATGAGGACGAACTGAACATCAGCGATATCCTGTATCCGGACCGCACAGCCGAACCCACCGCCACCCCGGCCCCTGCCGGAGAGGGCACACCTGAGCTCACCCCCGCCGGTACCTATACGGCGGTGCTGGACCTGTTCCCCGAAACAGTATTCCAGCTGGGCCTGAGTGTTTACGGCGCGGACAACGAAATCATCACCCTGTCGGAGGATGAAACCAGCTTCACCCTGACCGCCGGCCGTTACGGCCACGGAGTCGGCCTGAGCCAGCGGGGAGCCCAGTATCAGGCCTCCGAAGGGAAAAAGAAGTATACGGAAATCCTGGATTTCTATTATCCGGGCGCCAAGCTGAAGCGCTACACCGGGGAATCCGCTGCGCCTCCTACCCCGGATCCGCTGCTCGGACAGACCCCCGGTCCGATTCCCACCGCCACGCCGCGGCCTACCCTGATGCCTGTTACCACCGCGGAAGCAGGCCTTCCGGAAGGCGCCTGGCTGGCCTCCGTGGAAAACATTGACGATGACAGCAGCCTCAACCTGCGGGAAAAGCCCTCCGCCGGATCAAAGGTCCTGCGCCGGCTGTATAAACACCAGCAGCTGATCGTCCTGGAAGAGGCTGAGGTTCCCGGATGGGCCAGGGTCAAAACAGACGTTGTCGAAGGATATGTTATGCTTTCCTTCCTGCAAAAAACCGAACAGGAATAAACCGGAATATCAACAGGAATCCCCCCGCCGGAGTATCCCGGCGGGGGGATTTTATGCTTGTTTTTTCTCAGCCTTCGGGCTGCCCATCCGTCACGATTTCTCCTCTCAGGAGCGAATCCATGACCCGGATTCCCGTCGGTTTTTCCTCCCCGTCATACCAGACGGCCGGGAGATTCGGCTGCAGTTCCACGGTCCACTCCGGAACCGGAACCGGGATCCGGAGACCGATGGGCTGCCGCTCCTTAATAACTTTTACATAATCCTGAATGCATTTCAGCGGATGGTCCAGTACCACGCCGGCCAGGTTTTCCGGGCACATCCGGTTGGCATGGTGGTTATCCGATCCCGCAGTCACCGGGAGATCCAGCAGGCCGGCCCACCGGAACGCCAGGCTGTTCCACTTCATCTCGTTACCGGCGTTGAAAATCTCGATTCCGTCCGCCAGTTCCGGGCAGAGATTGATTGCAGGAATATAATGCGCTTCCCGGAAAGGATGCGCCTGGACCACACATCCGCCGGCCGCTTTCACCTGTTCATACTGCTCCTTCCGGGAATAACGGATTACTTCCGGATGGTCCAGCAGCCATTGCTTGTCCAGCCCGTAAACCAGGTAATCGTCTCCCTGAAAAGTTTCCTCCCATCCGAAGAAGACAGGGAAATTCCGTTTGATTCCCTCATTCAGCGCATCCTCATAGCCGGCGCAGAATCCGTTCACAAACTCCCGCCAGGGCAGGCTGCGGTCTATGCCGGTATTGCCATGGAAAAAGTGGTCTGTAATGATCATTCCGCTGTAACCCGCGTCAATATAACGGGGAATATATTCCCGGCCTTTTGTATCTGAGCAGCCGCTGGCCGGGCTCGTATGCATATGCGTCTCGTACAGGTAGCCTGACATGTTGTTCTCCCGAAAAATGCTTTGTTCTTTCACGCCGCTGCGCAGTGCGTGAATGCCGACACAGTATATCCCGAAGAGGGAAAGACCGTCAATCCGATGCGCGATGCTTTTCTCCCCGTTCCCGCCGAACAAAAAACACGCCGGCAAAATCTGCCGGCGCACCTGGACTCTCCAACCGGTCAGCTGTCCCTGGTAACACCTGACCGGACTGCGCGGTTTAGGAGGCCTGCACATCGGGCTTCTGTTCCCGAAAGCAGTGTTGAGCCGGTTGTCAGCTCCCGGGCCCTGTATCAGCAGGATGCCGCAGGCAGCTTGCTCAATGAACCCGCGCGGAAAGTCCTTCTATCGGAGGAGACCATCGGAATCATCTGCATGATTGATGAATCAATTGCCTTTGCAGGCAAAACTTCCTACCTGTCTCATTCTATTACTATTATATATGGATCCCCCTGCCTGAACAGTCCGATTTTTCTTCTACCCTGGCACAGCATCCGGAATTCCGCCTGCCCGCAGGCACAGGACAGGGTATATGTTTTATATACCCTGCCGCAAAAAACACGTCCCTTGAAACAAAGCATTGTCTGTGTTAGCATACAGTAAAGAAACGCCGTACCATACAACAAAGAAAGGGGAAAGAACCGCCTATGGCACTGAGCATCCTGATCCTGGCCATTTCCGCGGTTCTGCTGCTGATCTTTTCCCTCCGCAGCCGTTACGGATTCCCGCTGTTCCTGATGAACGCCGGGATCAGCATCGCCTCTGTCGCGGTCATGTTCCAGACAAGCAGCACCTCCATGTATACCACGCCGCGGATCTTCCCGCTCCGGTCACTGGACCTGGAGCTGTTCCAGCTGATCTCCCGTATGCGGCTTCCGCTGGCCCAGGCACAGACGCTGCGAAACATCGGCACGCTGGTCTTTTTCTGCGGCATTGTACTGATGCTGATGCTGATCGCCCGGAATATCAAAACCATCCATCACCGGCTTTTCTGGGAGATCCTGTGCGGCACTGCCGTTGCCCTGTTCCTGACAGCGTATATGGTCTTTTTCTCCCCCGCCTGCGCCTTCCGCCTGTACATGAGATACTACGCGCTCACCGGAGCGGCACGTGCTTCCTTCGTCCGTCTGCTTTCCCTGACGGACGTCCTGTTCAAAGGGCTGATCCTGCTGTTTGTCATGTCTCCGGCGCTGCTGCTGACCGTGCAGTATATCCGGAAAAACGTCACCTGCTTCGGCGATACGTTCTTCCTGCTCCTGGGCATCACCAGCCTGTACGGTTTTGTGTTCTTTATCGTGTTCCACACCAATCCGCTTGCCCTGAGCAGCCAGTCCGTTTTCCTGAGCGCTTTCTGGTTCTTCGCACACGGCTCCTGGCTGCCTGGATGGATCACCCTGTTCTTCCTGCTGTTCTCCCTCCTGACGCTGATCCTGATCCTGGCCAGCGCCAACCGGATCTTCAGCGGCGACCTGGTGCTGCTTTCCCGCAAGCGGGCTATGAAGAACAGCATCGAGGACCTGAACCGGAACCTGAAGGACGTTTTTCACTCTGAAAAAAACCTGATGTTCAGCATTCTGATCCTGGCCAATGAAGCCCGTGATGCCTACGGCACCCCGGAAGGGCTGGAGAAGCTGGACCGCCTGACCGAGATTTCAAAGGACCGGATGGAGATGATTACCTCCTCCCTGAACCGGATCCGTGAACTGCATCTCCACGCCACACCGACTGACATGCGCAAACTGGTCAGCCAGGCGCTGGACAACCTGACCCTGCCGGAGGGCATCCGGTGCGAAAGGCATTTCTGCGACGAACCGGTTTACTGCATGGTGGACGAATATCACACCCGGAACGCGCTGAAAAACATCTTTGTCAACGCCGTGGACGCCCTGCAGCTGACCGGACGGGAGGACAAGGTCCTTTCCGTCAGCGTCGAAGCCAGCAAAGCCTGGGTCAGCCTGGCCATCCGGGACAACGGCCCCGGCATCCCGCAGCAGGAGCTTCGACGGGTTATGATGCCCTTTGTTTCCACAAAATCAAAGACCAGCAACTGGGGAATCGGTCTTCCCTATGCTTTCCGCGTCGTCAACGCCCAGCTGGGCCAGATGCGGATCAAGAGCAGCGACCAGGCCGGTAAATCCTATACCCAGGTGGATATTCTCCTGCCCAGAGAAAGGATTGACACATAATGGATCGGATTCGAATTATGATGGCGGATGACAGCCCCGAAATCCGGAGCTATTTTTCCAACATCATCAGCCATGAGGCGGATATGGAGCTTGTCGGAACCGCCGCTTCCGGCGCGGAAGCGGTCCAGATGGCCCAGGATCTCCGTCCGGACATCATCCTGATGGACATCCAGATGGAAACCCGGATTGCCGGCATCTCCGCCTCCAAGCAGATCCTGAGGGAGCACCCCGCCACCAAAATCATCATCCTGACCATTCTGGAGGACGATGATCTGCTCTTCCAGGCTTACTGCGCCGGTGTCATCGACTATATTATCAAGACGGACTCCATCAGCCAGATCCTGACCTCCATCCGGAACGCCCACCAGAACCAGATGATCCTCCGTCCCAAATACGCGGAAAAAATCATCCAGGAACTGAAGCGGGTCCGGGAGGAGCAGAACGGCCTGCTCTACGGCCTGAACATCCTCACCATGCTGTCCAACAGTGAGTTTGAGGTGCTGAAATGCCTGTACCAGGGAATGAACGCCCGGCAGATTTCGGAATCCCGCTATGTCTCCCAGGGAACCGTCAAAACACAGATCCACAGCATCCTGAAGAAGTTCAATATGAAATCAGTCAGCGAAGTCGTCCGGCACCTGAAAGAAATCCGGTTCGACCGCATCGTAGAAACAATGCACCCCGGAAGCTGAGCTTCCGGGGCGCTTTTTGATCTCTTCTCTTTTCTCAGAACAGGCCGCTGATCTTTCCGTTGTCATCCACGTCGATCCGTTCGGCGGCGGGGGACTTCGGCAGGCCCGGCATGGTCATAATCTCACCGGTCAGGGCTACCAGGAAGCCGGCACCCGCGGAAACCTTCAGGTTACGGACGGTGACGGTGAATCCTTCCGGCGCGCCCAGCAGGGACGGATCATCCGAGAAGGAATATTGAGTCTTGGCCACGCACACGGGCATCTTGTCAAAGCCCAGCGCGGTGAGCCGCTCCGCCTGCTTCTTCGCAGCGGGAGTCAGGGCCACGCCGGCGCCGCCGTAGATCTTCTTTGTGACAGCTTCCAGCTTCTCCTCAATGGAGGCATCCAGCTCATAGGAGAAGGTGAAATTGCCCTGCTCCTCTTCGCACAGCCGCACAACCTCGCGGGCCAGGTCCTCGCCGCCCTTGCCGCCTTCTGCCCAGACGGTGGACAAAACGGTGTTGACACCCAGTTCCCGGCACTTACGGATGATGAAATCAATTTCCGCGTCCGTATCTGTGGGGAAGCGGTTGATGGCCACCACACAGGGAAGCTGGTACACATTCTTGATATTGTTCACATGGCGCAGCAGGTTCGGGATCCCCTTTTCCAGCGCGGCCAGGTCTTCATCCGCCAGCTGTTTCTTGTCCAGGCCGCCGTGCATCTTCAGCGCGCGGACGGTACCGACCACAACCACCGCATCCGGCGTCAGGCCGGCCATACGGCACTTGATATCCAGGAACTTCTCCGCGCCCAGGTCGGCACCGAAGCCGGCTTCTGTCACGGTATAGTCGCCCATCCGCATTGCCATGCGGGTTGCCATCACGGAGTTGCAGCCGTGGGCAATATTGGCGAAAGGTCCGCCGTGCACAAAGGCCGGAGTGCCCTCCAGCGTCTGCACCAGGTTCGGCTTCAGGGCGTCGCGCAGCAGGGCTGCCATGGCGCCGGTCGCCTTCAGGTCACCTGCGGTGACAGGCTTGTCATCATAGGTATAGGCCACGATAATCCTGGACAGGCGTGCCTTCAGGTCCGCCATGGAGGACGCCAGGCAGAACACCGCCATGATCTCGCTGGCCACTGTGATATCGAAACCGTCTTCACGGGGCGTACCGTTGGCTTTGCCGCCCAGGCCGTCCACCACAAAGCGGAGCTGGCGGTCATTCATATCCACGCAGCGCTTCCAGGTAATTTTCTTCACATCGATTCCCAGGGCATTTCCCTGCTGGATATGGTTGTCCAGCATGGCGGCAAGCAGGTTGTTCGCAGCGCCGATGGCGTGGAAGTCGCCGGTGAAGTGAAGGTTGATATCCTCCATGGGCACCACCTGGGCATATCCGCCGCCGGCCGCGCCGCCCTTCACACCGAAAACCGGTCCAAGGCTGGGCTCACGCAGGGCCACCGTGACATCCTTGCCGATCCGGGACAGGCCGTCCGCCAGGCCGATGGTCGTGGTCGTTTTGCCTTCACCCGCGGGGGTGGGGGTAATCGCTGTCACCAGGATCAGCTTGCCGGGTTTCCGGTCCGTCTCATCAATCAGAGCCGGATCAATCTTGGCCTTGTAGCGGCCGTACTGTTCCACGTACTTCTCGTCTACATGGGCTTTTTTCGCGATCTCCATGATCGGCTTCATTTTACACTGCTGGGCAATCTCGATGTCGGTTAAGTACGCCATGGCTGCAACCTCCGGTTTCTTTTCATTCATTATTCACAACTCACGCTGATGAAAGTTCCAGGTTCATCAGCATGAACTTGCATCGGGGGATTATCTGAAATACTTAACGGCGGATTCGAACATCTTAATGTCGTAGTTGCCGGGAACGTTCTTGTACAGATCCTTCCCGACCCGCTCGCTGTGGCCCATCTTGCCGAAGACACGGCCGTCCGGGCTGGTAATGCCTTCAATGGCATACAGGCTTCCGTTGGGATTGAAGCGCAGGTCCATGGTCGGCTGGTCGTCCAGGTCCACATACTGGGTGGCGATCTGGCCGTTCTCCGCCAGCTTCCGGATCAGGCTTTCCTCTGCCAGGAAGCGTCCCTCACCGTGGCTGATCGGCACGCTGTAAACCGCGCCCTGCTCAGCGCCGCGAAGCCAGGGGCTCAGCGTGCTGGCCACCCGGGTGCGGACAATCCGGCTCTGGTGCCGGCCGATGGTGTTGAAGGTCAGGGTCGGGCAGTGCTCATCGGTTTCAATGATCTTGCCGTAAGGCACCAGTCCCAGCTTGATCAGGGCCTGGAAGCCGTTGCAGATACCGCACATCAGGCCGTCCCGCTTGTCCAGCATCTCGGTCACCGCTTCGGTGACGCCCTGGTTCCGGAAGAAGGCGATAATGAACTTCGCGCTGCCGTCCGGTTCATCGCCGCCGGAGAATCCGCCGGGGATGAAGATCATTTGGTTTTCACGCACCTTCGCCGCGAATTCTTCCGCGCTGCGGACAATATCCTCCGCGGACCGGTTCCGGACAACAAAGATCTCTGCCTTCGCGCCGGCATCTTCCGCCGCGCGGGCGCTGTCCACTTCGCAGTTGGTGCCCGGGAACGCCGGAATCAGCACGCCGGGTTTCGCGATATGCAGGGCCGGGGCTTTCCATCCGGTAGCTTTGTAGTTGAAGGTCTCCGTCCGGTCTTCCTTCCGGGCCGCGGGCCAGCAGGCATCCGCTTCCGCCCGGTCTTCCAGCGTCCATTCCGGATTCAGGGTCGGATACACTTTCTCAAGCTTGTCCCGGCCGATTACACGCAGCTCCTTCACATCCACTGCGCTGCCGCGCCAGGTGAGAACCGGTTCTTCCGTAACTGTACCGAGCTTCCTGCCCAGATCCATGTCTTCCGAAAGCTCCGCGATGAAGCAGCCGTAGCGGACTTCCGCCAGTTCCTTCAGTTCCCAGTCCTTCTCAAAGGCAAAACCCAGGCCGTTGCCCAGCGCCATTTTCAGCACAGAAGCAAGAGAACCGCCGATTTCCGCCGTACGGCAGGAAACAATCTTTCCGCTGCGGATCAGGTCCGTCACCTGCCGGTAAAGAGCCAGCAGGGATTCCGTTACCGGAAGGCCCTGTTCATCCCGCTCCGGCTCCAGCAGGACCACGGAATGGCCCGCCTTCTTGAACTCGGGAGAAATGATATCGCCTGTTTTAGCCGTGGTCACCGCAAAGGAAACCAGTGTGGGCGGCACATCCAGCTTCTCAAAGGAGCCGGACATGGAGTCCTTGCCGCCGATTGCGCCGACACCCAGGTTCATCTGGGCTTCGAAGGCACCCAGCAGGGCCGCCAGGGGCTTGCCCCAGCGTTTTCCGTCCGTACCGGGCTTTTCAAAGTATTCCTGGAAAGTCAGGTAAACATCTTCAAAGGAGGCACCGGCGGCAATCAGCTTGGTGACCGAATCCACCACCGCCAGGTAAGCACCGTGATAAGGGCTGAAGGAGGTCAGCTCCGGATCATAGCCCCAGGCCATGAGGGAGCAGTCATCCGTATGTCCCTTTTCCAGGCTGATCTTCTGGACCATGGCCTGAATAGGCGTCAGCTGGTTCTTTCCGCCGAAAGGCATGAGCACTGTGCCCGCGCCGATGGTGGAGTCAAACCGTTCAGACAGGCCCCGACGGGAGCAGACCGCCAGATCCGCCGCCGTTTCCTTCAGCAGGCCGGCAAAGTCCGCGGGCGCCTGCTTCGGCAGGTCCGCCACAGGGCGGGACGCCGCGGGAGTGATCGCCGTATGTTTCGGCGCGCCGTTGGAATTCAGGAATTCCCGGCTGATATCCACAATGGTTTTTCCGTTCCAGTTCATGCGCAGGCGAGGTTCAGCCTTCACTTCCGCCACGATGCATGCCTGCAGGTTTTCCTCCGCCGCAAGGGCAAGGAACACATCCGCGTCTTCCGCGGCCACAACCACCGCCATACGTTCCTGGCTCTCAGAGATCGCCAGTTCCGTACCGTCAAGGCCGTCATACTTTTTCGGAACCGCGTTCAGGTCAATTTCCAGACCGTCCGCCAGCTCACCGATGGCAACGCTGACACCGCCGGCGCCGAAGTCATTGCAGCGCTTGATCAGCTTTGTAGCCTTCGGATTGCGGAACAGCCGCTGCAGCTTGCGTTCCTCAGGGGCATTGCCCTTCTGGACCTCCGCGCCGCAGGTTTCCACGCTGTGGGCATTATGGGCCTTGGAGGAACCAGTCGCGCCGCCGATGCCGTCACGGCCGGTGGAGCCGCCCAGCAGGATGACCACATCCCCGGGAGCCGGACGCTCACGGCGGACATTCTCCGCGGGCGCAGCCGCGATGACCGCGCCGATTTCCATCCGCTTGGCTGCGTAGCCGGGATGATACACTTCATCCACAATACCCGTGGCCAGGCCGATCTGGTTGCCGTAGGAGGCATAACCGGCCGCGGCCGTGGTAACCAGCTTGCGCTGGGGCAGCTTGCCGGGGATGGTTTCAGACACGGGTTTGGTCGGATCCGCCGCGCCGGTCACGCGCATTGCGCCGTAAACATAAGCCCGGCCGCTCAGGGGATCCCGGATGGCGCCGCCGATACAGGTTGCCGCGCCGCCGAAGGGCTCAATTTCCGTAGGATGGTTATGCGTTTCATTCTTGAACAGCAGCAGCCAGGGCTCCTTCACCCCGTCCCGCTCCACGTCCATTTTCACCGTGCAGGCGTTGATTTCTTCGCTTTCGTCCAGCTTATCCAGCTTTCCGTGCTTCTTCAGGTATTTCACCGCGACTGTCGCCAGGTCCATCAGGCACACGGGCTTCTTTTCCCGGCCCAGCTCCGCGCGTACATCCATATAACGCTTCCAGGCCTTCTCCAGCACCGGATCCTCAAAGCGTACGCTGTCGATCTCAGTCAGGAAGGTGGTATGACGGCAGTGATCGCTCCAGTAGGTATCCAGCATCCGGATCTCCGTGATGGTGGGTTCCCGGCCTTCCTCCCGGAACCAGGACTGGCAGAAGGTGATATCATCCACATCCATCGCCAGGCCGTAATCCGCCACGAACTTCTCCAGTCCGGCGCGGTCCAGCTTTGTGAAACCCTCCAGCGTTGCCACTTCCGTGGGGACAGCGTATTCTGTTTTCAGGGTTTCCGGCAGATCCAGCGAAGCTTCCCGGGCTTCCACCGGGTTGATCACATATTTCTTGATCTCGGCAATCTCCTCCGCGGACAGGCTGCCGTAGAGCAGATACACTTTCGCGCTGCGGACAAGGGGCCGTTCACCCTGGGACAGGAACTGAATGCACTGGGCGGCGGAGTCCGCACGCTGGTCAAACTGACCGGGCAGATATTCCACCGCGAACACCGCGGCGGCTCCTTCCGCGTTGAACTGTTCCATGGTATCGTCCAGCTGGGGCTCGGAGAACACTTCCCGCACCGCCAGCGCGAACATTTCATCCGAAATATTCTCAGCGTCATAGCGGTTCAGCAGGCGGATCTTCTCCAGGCCTTTGATCCCCAGGAATTTGACGACATCGTTCTTCAGGCCCCGGGCTTCATTGTCCAGGCCGGGCTTTTTTTCCACAAAGATTCTGTAAACCATACGTACCTCTATATAATTCATAATTCATAATGCATAATTCATAATTATATTTACTTTATGCATCATGGTCGATTAACCATCTGTCCTGAACGATTCTCAGATTCACGATTCACAATTCAAAGAACAACCATTCGTCATTATGAATTATGAATTCTTAATTATGCATTGGCTTTTGCGCTTAAAGCGCGAAGCCCTATGTCCCGCCGGCAGTACTTATTACCAAAGGTAATCGTGTCCGCCATGGCATAGGCTTCCTTCACCGCTTCGGCCAGCGAATCCGCCACTGCCGTTACCCCCAGGACACGGCCGCCGGAGTTCACCAGTTTCCCGTCCTTCAGAGCCGCGCCGGCCACATAGACATGATCCTTTACCGCCTCGGGAATCGTGATTTCATATCCCTTGTCATAATGCACCGGATAGCCCATGGAGGCAAGCACCACGCAGCAGGCGTATGCATCCCGGAATTTCACTTCGCAGTCCGCCAGGGTGCCATTGGTCACCGCCTGCATCACCGTCAGCAGATCGCTCTCCAGCAGAGGCAGAACCACCTGGGTTTCGGGATCGCCGAAACGGCAGTTATACTCGATCACCTTCGGTCCTTTCTTTGTCAGCATCAGGCCGAAGTAGAGGCAGCCGCGGAATTCCCGGCCTTCTTCCTTCATCGCGCGGATGGTCGGCAGGAAGATTGTCCTCATGCATTCCTCTGCGATCTCCTCCGTGTAGAAGGGGTTCGGGGCAACCGTTCCCATACCGCCGGTGTTCGGACCGTTGTCGCCGTCCTCCGCCCGCTTATGGTCCATGCTGGAAACCATAGGCTTCACGGTTGTACCGTCAGTGAAGGTCAGCACGGAAACTTCCGGTCCTTCAAGGTATTCCTCAATAACGATCTTGTCGCCGCTTTTTCCGAATTTCTTGTCTTCCATGATCTCCCGTACAGCCGCCCGGGCTTCCCAGCGGGTCATGGCAACGGTCACACCCTTGCCCAGGGCAAGGCCGTCTGCCTTGATCACGGTCGGAATCGGAGAGGTCTCCAGGTATTCAAGGGCTTTTTTCGGATCGGAAAAGACCTCGTATGCCGCGGTGGGAATACCGTATTTCTTCATCAGGTCCTTGGAAAACACCTTGCTGCCTTCAATGATAGCCGCGTTGGCGCGCGGACCGAAGCATGGAATTCCTTCCGCTTCCAGGGCGTCCACACAGCCCAGTACCAGCGGATCATCCGGAGCGACTACCGCGTAGTCAATTTTCGTGCCGCGGGTAAAGGCTACAATGCCTTCAATATCCGTTGCCTTAATATCCACGCAGGTCGCGTCCGCGGCAATGCCGCCGTTGCCCGGCAGGGCATAAATCGTTTCAACCGCGGGATTCTGTTTCAGCTTTTTGATAATGGTGTGTTCCCGGCCGCCGCCGCCGACAAGAAGAATATTCATAGCTTATCTGCATTTCCTTTCGGGAAAGTATTGGTGCGAATTCACAATTCATAATTTATAATGATTGCTTCCCGCAACCTTCCGGGATCCCGGCAAAACATTATATCATTATTCTTTTTTCATTCTTCATTGCACATGAAGGCTTTTCCATCAATGATGGAAAAGCCTCATGTGCGTAAACGCCATGGTCATGCCGTATTTGTCGCAGCACTCAATCACCGCGTCATCACGGATGGATCCGCCGGGCTCTGCGATGTATTTCACGCCGCTCTTATATGCGCGCTCGATGTTGTCGCTGAAGGGGAAGAAAGCATCGGAGCCCAGGGCAACATTCTGCCGGGTATCCAGGAAAGCACGCTTCTCCGCATCGGTCAGGGGAGCGGGCTGCTCGGTGAAATACTTCTGCCAGTTGCCGTCAGCGCAGACATCTTCCTCATTCTGGTTGATATAGCCGTCGATAACGTTATCCCGTTCGGGCCGGCCCAGGTCAGCACGGAAAGGCAGGTTCAGGACTTTCTCATGCTGGCGCAGGAACCAGGTGTCTGCCTTGGAACCTGCGAGGCGGGTGCAGTGGATACGGCTCTGCTGGCCGGCACCAACACCGATCGCCTGGCCGTCCACCGCGTAGCACACGGAGTTGGACTGGGTATACTTCAGGGTAATCAGGGCGATGATCAGGTCACGCACGGCGGAATCCGGCAGGTCCTTGGTCTTCGTCACAATATCAGAGAGCAGTTCCCGGTTGATTTCGAAGTTGTTGCGGCCCTGTTCGAAGGTAATGCCGAAAACCTGCTTACGCTCCTGCACTTCAGGAACATAATCCGGATCGATCTCCACGATATTGTAATTGCCCTTGCGCTTCTGCTTCAGGATTTCCAGGGCTTCGGGCTCATAGCCGGGAGCGATGACGCCGTCGGAGACTTCCCGCTTGATCATTTTCGCGGTGGTCACGTCACACACATCGCTCAGGGCAACCCAGTCACCGAAGGAGCACATCCGGTCCGTACCGCGGGCGCGGGCATAGGCGCAGGCCAGGGGAGAATCATCCAGGCCTTCGATATCATCCACAAAGCAGGCCCTCTTCAGATCCGCGGAAAGCGGAATGCCGACCGCGGCGGAAGTGGGGCTCACGTGCTTGAAGCTGGTCACGGCAGGCATGCCCAGGGCAGCCTTCAGCTCTTTCACCAGCTGCCAGCTGTTGAAGGCATCCAGGAAATTGATGAATCCGGGACGGCCGGACAGGATTTTGATGGGCAGTTCGCTGCCGTCATTCATGTAGATCTTCGCGGGTTTCTGGTTGGGGTTGCAGCCATACTTGAGCTCGAATTCTTTCATTTTTCCTGACTCCTTCACTTGTTTTTATTCACGAGGCGGTTTTCGGCGGTTCCGGTCTTCAGGTCCACATAGCGGACATAAAGGCTGATCTTGTTCTGTTCATTCAGGTTCTTCCACAGGATATCGGTCATCTCGTCGATATCGTTGCTGACCGCGATGCGCTCCGGTTCTCCCTGGAAAGTCGGGATGGGGTTGCCATCGCACACATACGTGTGAATGAAGTGGCCCAGTCCGTTCAGCGGCGCGTAGCTGTAGGTGTAGCGGTTGCAGGCGCTGCCTTCCGCGTCGGCGCTCTTGAGGATGCTCATCTGGTAGGTGAAATCTCCTTCACCGAAAGTCAGCATACCGCTGATGCGGGGCGTGAAGTTCGGGCCGTCCGGCTCAAACTCGCGGCTTTCCAGCGCGGCAGAGAAGGTTTTTCCTTCCTTCAGGCCGTCCCAGATTGTATCGGTCTGGTTGCCGTTGGTCACGATCAGGTTGTTTTCATAGGAACGGATCGCAGCGTAAATGATCAGGGAGGGGTCCTGGACCTTTGACGCGTCAAAAGGCTCGGTGAAGACTTCGCCATTCTTCTCGGTGAAGATACGGTTACGGCTGTTGTCGCTGCGGCCCATAATGAAATAGGCTGTCATGGCTTTTGTGCCGTCCGGCGTCTTGCCGATGATGATGCCGCGTCCTGGGTAGGTGTTGTCCTTCAGCAGTTCTTCAGGGGTAAAGATGCGGTAGATGTCCATAGGCTCCTCCTCGTTTCCATTCAGAATAATTAATGAAGAATGATTTCTTTTGAAATCTTTTCAACGCTTTGCGGCAGGATGATCCACTCTGCCTGTTCCATCACCCGGCGCTGCAGGGTTTCAGGTGTATCTTCCGGCCGGATGTCCACTGCTTTCTGGGCAATGATCTCTCCGCCGTCCGGAATCTCATTGACAAAGTGCACGGTCGCTCCGGTTACCTTTACGCCCCGGTCCAGCGCTGCCTGGTGCACCTTCAGGCCATAGAAGCCCGCGCCGCAGAAACTGGGGATCAGGCTCGGATGGACGTTGATGATCCGGCGGGGATACAGGGTTGTGAAGTTCTCCGTCAGGATGCTCAGGAAACCGGCCAGCACAATCAGGTCAATCCGGTTCGTGGTCAGGGCGGCAATCAGCTGCTGCTCAAAGGGCAGCTGGCCTCCGCAGGCCTTCTTGTTGATCTCCAGCGCCGGGATACCGGCTTTTTCAGCACGCTCCAGGGCGTAGGCTCCGGAACGGTCGCTGATGACAAGGGCCACTTCCCCGTCCGGGATTTCTCCCCGGGCCGCGGCGTCCAGAATTGCCTGCAGGTTAGTTCCGCCTCCGGAAACCAGTACGGCAATACGGGCTTTTTTGCTCATATGCACCTCCGTCAGTCCGATCAGATGATCGTGATTTTATCCTCGCTCTCGATGATTTCACCGATCACGTAAGCATCTTCACCGTTCTCTTTCAGGATCCGGACAGCTTTCTCCGCATCCTCCGCGGCCACAACAATGCTCATGCCCACGCCCATGTTGAAGGTGTTGAACATGTCGCGCTCGCTGATGCCGCCCTTTTCGGCGATCAGGTCGAAAATCGGCAGTACCCTGACCTTGCTGCGCTCAATCTTCGCGCCCAATCCGTCCGGAATGCTGCGCGGAATGTTTTCATAGAAACCGCCGCCGGTGATATGGCTGATCCCCTTCACGGCAACTTCCTTCAGCAGTGCCAGCACAGGCTTGACATAAATCCGGGTGGGTGTCAGCAGGGTTTCTCCCAGGCTTTTGCCGCCCAGCTTCTCCACAGGAGACGTCAGGTCCGCGTTCTCCACATCGAACACCTTCCGTACCAGGGAGAAACCATTGGAATGAACACCGGTGGAGGGCAGTGCGATCACTACGTCCCCGGCCTTCATGGTCTTATTGTCGATGATCTTTTCCCTGTCCACAATACCCGTGGAATAGCCGGCCAGGTCATAGTCCTCCTCAGGCATCATCCCGGGATGCTCCGCCGTTTCTCCGCCGATCAGCGCACAGCCGGCCTGGACGCAGCCATCGCAGACGCCTTTGACGATCTGCTCGATCCGCTCGGGAATGTTTTTCCCGCAGGCAATATAATCCAGGAAGAACAGGGGTTCCGCGCCGCAGCAGATAATATCGTTCACGCACATGGCCACGCAGTCGATTCCAATGGTGTCATGCTTGTCCAGCAGCAGGGCGATCTTCAGCTTGGTGCCCACGCCGTCGGTGCCGGATACCAGCACCGGTTCTTTCATACCGGTCATATCCGGCCGGAACAGTCCGCCGAATCCTCCCACATCGGAGAAGACACCGGGGGTCTCTGTTTTCCGGATATGCTTTTTCATCAGCTCAACTGATTTGTAGCCGGCAGTGATATCAACGCCAGCGGCGGCGTAGGCTTCGGATTTGGAATTCAGCATGGTCTTGTTCCTTTCATCTCAATGTCGTTTTCACCGCAGTGCGGAAAGAAAGATTATTCCTTTCCGTCCCAGCAGTAGGTGCACAGTTCGCACGGATCGATGCCGATAGCTTTGATCACGCCTTCGAGTGTCTGGAAGTCCAGGGACGCAAAGTTGAACTTTTTGCAGATGCACTCCCGGAGGTTCTTTCCGCGTTCCGTGCTGCCGTCAGCATATTCATCGATATGCTCGAAACCTTCCTCGCCTTCCAGCTCCAGGATCACCCGGCGGGCGATCAGCTCCAGGTCGCTGTTGGAGCGGGAGAAGTTCAGGTATTTGCAGGCGTACATGATCGGCGGGCAGGCGCTGCGCATATGAACGGATTTGGCGCCGCTCTCATACAGGAACTCTACCGTTTCCCTCAGCTGGGTGCCCCGGACAATGGAGTCATCCACAAACAGCAGGTTCTTGTCCTTTATCAGTTCATTCACAGGAATCTGCTTCATCTTGGCAATCTTATCCCGGTCCGTCTGGTTGGCAGGCATGAAGCTGCGGCTCCAGGTGGGGGTGTATTTGATGAAGGCCCTGGCAAAGGGAATTCCGCTGCGGTTCGCGTAGCCGATGGCATGGGGCGTACCGGAGTCCGGAACACCGCCGATGTAGTCAATCGGGTCATTCCGTCCGGCGGCCTTGTCATTGTCTGCCATGATCGCGCCGTTGCGGTAGCGCATTTCTTCCACATTCACCCCTTCATAGGTGGAGGTGGGATAGCCGTAATAGCTCCAGAGGAAGGAGCAGATCTTCTTTTTCTTTCCCGGAGGCACCAGCTGGGTCATCTTGCTCGGCGTCAGCTCCACAATTTCTCCCGGTCCCAGTTCGCGCACGTCTTCATATCCGGTCTTGTGGAAAGCAAAGGATTCAAAAGCGACAGCGTAGCTGTCATCCCGCTTTCCGATCGCCACCGGCAGGCGTCCCACACGGTCCCGCGCGGCAATGATTGATCCCTTGTCAGTCAGGATCAGGATAGAAGCTGTACCGACAATGGACTTCTGGGCAAACTGAATGCCCTCGGCAAAATTGCTCTTCTGGTTGATCAGCGCGCTGAGCAGCTCGGTCTGGTTGATCTTGCCGCCGGTCATGGAATCAAAGTGGCCGCCGCTGAAGCTGAGATACTGATCGATCAGTTCCTCCGCGTTGTTGATCACACCGGTCATGCAGATGGCATAGGTGCCCAGGTTGGACCGGATCAGCAGGGGCTGGGGATCCGCGTCAGAAATACATCCGATGGCAGATGTGCCGCGCATCTCCTCGAAAATATGTTCAAACTTGGTCCGGAAAGGAGCATTGCAGATGTTATGGATCTTCCGCTGCAGGCCGATCTCCTCATCCCACGCGGCCATACCGGCCCGACGGGTGCCCAGATGGCTGTGATAGTCTACGCCGAAAAACACATCCAGCATACAGTCCTTTTTGGATGTAATACCGAAAAATCCGCCCATATATTTAACCTCCGGTTAAACAAATTCAGAATTCATAATTCACAATTCATAATTATGATTTGCTGAATTCCAATGATCTTCATTATTCTTTACAGCCGTTCAGCGATCCCCGCATCCTTGGCAAGGACGGCTTCCGCGTCAGCTTTCCGTTTCGCGTCCAGCCTGGCAGCCAGGTCTGCGTCTTCCACAGCCAGGATCTGCGCCGCAAGAAGGGCCGCGTTTGCCCCGCCGTTCACCGCCACAGTCGCCACCGGAATACCGGTAGGCATCTGAACAGTTGAAAGAAGGGCATCCAATCCCTCCAGGCAGGGTCCCTGGCAGGGAATCCCGATCACCGGCAGCGTCGTGTTCGCCGCAATGGCGCCGGCCAGATGAGCCGCCATTCCGGCCGCTGCAATCACTGCCCCGAAACCGTTTTTCCGCGCACTGACTGCAAAAGCCCGGGCCTCCTCCGGCGTGCGGTGTGCTGAATAAACATGCACTTCGAAGGGAATACCCAGGCTTTTGAGCTGATCCGTTGCTTTTTTAATCACGGGCAGATCGCTGTCGCTGCCCATGATGATACCTACTTTTCTCACAATAGGATCCTCCTGACTTCTCCATTGAAACCGTTCCCAATATACTTCAAAACACGAACATTGTCAATCCAAAACAAAGGAAATTCATAATAATTTAATCAAAAACCCGAACGTTCGGAAATAAACGTTCGGGTTTCTTCGGATTTTGTGATTTCTGGTGCAGTTCTTGCTATTTTCTCTATCTCTTGTCAGAGGCTGGAGGCTTTTGCTTCACAGTAAGCGCACCGATATTCTTTCTTTTCCCGGTCTGTCAGGTGAAAAACCTGGTCCAGTTCCTGTTCGCAGGAGGAAATGCACCGGGGATTTTTGCAGGAAATCACGTTCACCAGCTTCTCCGGCATATCGATACGCTTTTTCTCCTTCAGTTCACCGTTCCGGATAATGTTGACCGTCGCGCCCGGATCCACGTAGCCGATGATATCCAGGTTCACGTTGATTGCCGCGTCCACCTTAATGATATCCTTCCGTCCCAGTTTGCGGGAAACCACGTTGGTAATCATGGCAACCGGCGCCTCCAGGGTTTCCAGGCCCAGCAGGCGGTACAGTTTCATACCGCATCCCGCGGCAATGTGATCAATGACGATCCCGTCCCGGATGGAATCCACGTTCATATTGTGCCCGCCTCCTTCAGCAGTTTCAGGATAAGTGCCATGCGCATATATTTACCGTTCAGCACCTGTTTGAAATAGCAGGCCCGCGGATCCTCATCCACCGCAACGCTGATCTCGTTCACGCGGGGCAGCGGATGCATGACACACAGGTCAGGCCTGGCTTTCTTCATCTTTTCCGGCGTCAGGATGTAGCTGTCCCGCAGGCGCAGGTAGTCTTCCTCGTTGAAGAAGCGTTCACGCTGCACCCGTGTCATATACAGGATGTCCAGATCGCCGATCACCTGCTCCAGGTCCGTGGTCTGAGTATAGGGAATATTCTTTTTCTTCAGGGCATCGTTTTTCACATAGCTTGGAACCTTCAGTTCCTCCGGGCTGATGAGCACGAAGTTCAGTCCTTCATAGCGGGACATAGCGTTGATCAGGGAATGCACCGTACGGCCGAACTTCAGGTCGCCGCACAGGCCTACCGTCAGGTTGCCGAGACGTCCCTTTTCCCTGCGGATGGTCAGCAGGTCCGCCAGCGTCTGGGTCGGATGGCAGTGACCGCCGTCCCCGGCGTTAATCACCGGCACAGAGGCGTTCCGTGCCGCAACCAGTGCCGCGCCTTCCTTCGGATGGCGCATGGCAATGATATCCGCATAGCAGGAAACAGTCTTGGCGGTGTCTGCCACGCTCTCGCCTTTGGCAGCGGAGCTGGTTCCCGCGCCGGTTACGCTGAGTACATTGCCGCCCAGTTCATACATAGCTGCCTCAAAGCTCAGCCGGGTACGGGTGCTGGGTTCGAAGAAGAGGGTGGCCAGTTTTTTCCTCCGGCAGGCATCCGCGTAATCGTCCGGATGGGCGATAATGTCTTCCGCCGTGTCCATGAGCTGGTCCAGCTCTTCCGGGGTCAGATCCGGAACATCAATAATGCTTCGTTTCATCTTATCCTCCGCGTTTATTAATGAAGCGACCGTCCGGGGGACAGATCGCTTGTTTCTATAGTATTCAGAGTTTTGCCCAAGATTCATCCGAAGGATTGTTGCGGAACCGGATCAGGCGGGAGATATCTTCCGGGCGGATATAACCTTCCTTCGCCGCTTCCTCCGCGATGACATCAAAGTTTGTCAGGGAAACATTCTTCACATTGGCAGCCGCCAGCCGGTCCAGGCCTTTCTGCATCCCGTAAGTAAAGATGCTCACAATACCAAGCACCTCCGCGCCGGCCTGGCGCAGCACATCCACAACCTCCAGCACGCTTCCGCCGGTGGAGATCAGGTCTTCCACAACCACAACCTTCTGGCCGGGTTCCAGCCTGCCTTCAATCTGGTTCTGCCGACCGTGGTCCTTTGCGCCGGAGCGCACATAGCCCATGGGCAGGCCCATAATGTGCGCCGTGATCGCCGCGTGGGCAATGCCCGCGGTGGAGGTTCCCATCAGCACTTCCACAGAGGGATATTCCTCACCGATCAGCTGTGCCAGGCCCTTTTCCACATCCGTGCGGACTTCCGGCGCTGTCAGGGTCAGCCGGTTATCGCAGTAAACAGGGCTCTTAATGCCGCTGGCCCAGGTGAAGGGCTCCTCCGGCCGGAAAAACACTGCCTTGATTTTCAGCAGGTCCCGCGCTATCTGCTGGTTAAGTTCTTCCCGTGTCATAAGATTCACTCACTTTCAATTCATCATGATACGGTGTGCCGCTTCCTGCTCAGTATCCGGTTCACACCAACTATCATTCTGCATTCTGAATTCTGAATTCTTCATTGTGAATTCATTGGATTTTATCCAATGAATTCAGCGATGCAGCGTTCGTAAGCTGCCACCGGGTCTTCCGCCGCGGTGATCGGGCGGCCGACGACAATGTAGTCACTGCCGACCTTCTTCGCCTCCGCCGGAGTCATCACCCGCTTCTGGTCTCCCACATCCCCGTCCGCGAACCGGACACCGGGGGTCACGGTCAGGAAGTCTTTTCCGCACACATCGTGCACCTTTCCCGCTTCCAGCGGAGAGCAGACCACACCGTCCAGTCCGGCTTTCCGGGCATTCAGGGCATAGTGCATAACCACTTCATCAATCGGGCGCTCAATCAGCAGGTCCTTTTCCAGTGCCTCCTGATCCGTGCTGGTCAGCTGGGTTACGGCGATCAGCATCGGCCGGCTGCCGTCCGGCCGGGTCAGGCCTTCCAGGGCTGCTTCCATCATGCGGATGGTTCCCGCCGCGTGGAGGTTGCAGATGTCCACATCCAGGTCCCGCAGCACCATCATGGCCTTTTTGACCGTGTTCGGAATATCGTGCAGTTTCAGATCCAGGAAGATCTTATGCCCGCGCGCCTTGATCTGCCGGACGATGTCCGGACCGGCACCGTAAAACAGCTCCATACCGATCTTCACAAACGGCTTACGGCCCTGGAACTTGTCCAGGAAGGCCAGCGTCTGTTCCGCGTTCGGGAAATCACAGGCAACAATCACGTCTTTTCCCATGTTCAAATCTCTCCTTTCAACTCCTGCAGGGATTTGATTCCGTATTTGTCCATCGCGGCCGGCAGATCATCAATGATCTTTTTGCACGCGCAGGGATCTGTCAGGTTTGCCGCGCCGACTTCCACCGCCGAGGCGCCTGCCATCATCATTTCCAGTACATCTTCCGCGGTGCTTACACCGCCCATCCCCACCACCGGGATCTTCACTGCCCGGCATACCTGCCAGACCATCCGAAGGGCCACCGGGAATACCGCCGGGCCGCTGACGCCGCCCATCACATTCCTGATAACCGGCTTTCTTGTCCGCAGGTTGATGCGCATGCCCTGAAGGGTATTGATCAGGGACACGCCGTCCGCGCCCGCGTCCTCACAAGCCTTCGCGATAGCCGTTATATCCGTCACGTTCGGGCTCAGCTTCATGATCACCGGCTTGGTGGTCACCCGTTTCACCGCAGCGGTCACTTCCGCCGCCGCCTTCGGATCCGTGCCAAAGGACATTCCGCCGCCGTGCACATTCGGGCAGGAGATATTCACTTCCAGCCAGCCCACCTGCTCCTCCGCGTCCAGGCGTTCGCAGGTATAGGCATAATCCTCCACACTGAAGCCGCTGACATTTGCCATCACTTTCTTATGGAAAACTTCCTTCAGCTTCGGCAGTTCCTCCACGATCACCTTGTCCACCCCGGGATTCTGCAGGCCGACAGCATTGATCATGCCTGCCGGGCATTCCGCGATGCGGGGCGTCGGATTCCCGAAGCGGGGATCCTTTGTCGTTCCCTTGAAGGAGAAGGTTCCGAGGCAGTTGATGTCATACCACTGGGCAAATTCATATCCGAAACCGAAGGTTCCGCTGGCGGGGATCACCGGGTTGTCCAGTTCCAGGCCGCACAGGTTCACAACTAATCTGTTTTCCACACTTATTCCTCATTCCTCAGCTTTATCCGCAACCTCAATCGGCGCGACTCCGCACTGCGGAGCTCGCTTGTTTCGGTTGACCTCACCTCTGACGAGATTTCTGCCACCGGCAGTCGTCAGAGGTTCGCCCACAAGATCTCCTCCTTCTCCAGCACCGGACCCTCCCGGCAGATACGCTTGTATCCGGTAATGGTCTTGCAGCTGCAGCCCATGCAGGCGCCGAAGCCGCAGCCCATCCGTTCCTCGAAGGAGAGCTGGCCGGAAGTCTTTGCTGCCCGGTATACCGCCCGGAGCATGGGCTCCGGTCCGCAGGTGTAGAAATAGCTGTACTCCTCCGGCAGGGCATCCGTTACAAAGCCCCTGACACCATAGCTTCCGTCTGCTGTGGTTACGGTAACCCCGCAGCCCAGCGCTTTGAACTCCGCTTCACCGAAAACCTCCGCCGCCGTGTTGAATCCCAGCACAGCCTGCGGTTTTTTGCCCTCCGCAATCAGCTTCTTTGCCAGCAGGTACAGAGGCGGAACTCCTACTCCACCGCCCAGGAGGACCGGCGTATCTCCGGACTTCGTCAGGTCATAACCGTTTCCCAGGCCGGTGAGCACGTCCAGGGTTTCGCCGGGCTTCATCCCGGCCATCTGTTCCGTGCCCTTGCCCACCACCTTATACAGGATGGTCACGCTGCCGGGCTCAGAGTCATACACGGAGATCGGCCGGCGCAGGAAGAGCCCGTCCAGGCGGATATTCACAAATCCGCCGGGATTCTGGGCTTCCAGATCCGCGCCTTCCAGCCGCATCCGGTAAACACAGTTTGTCACCGGTACGTTTTCCGTGATTGTCAGTATTTGCTGTTTCATCAGTATCCTCTGCGTTCTGTTGTTTCGGGCTGCAGCCTGTCCGCGGGAGGAGATCCTTCGACTCCACTTCGTTCCGCTCAGGATGACACCCTTATGCTATAAGCTGTTATAAACATTTGATCATTATGCATTATGCATTGTGCATTCCGATTGATGAGTTTTACGCATCAATCGTCGAGATCGTCAGGGTTGTTTCTTCCAGAACATCCAGCAGCACCCGGACCGTATCCAGGCTGGTGAAGATCGTCGCGTTGTTCTCCGTAGCGCAGCGGCGGATCTGCAGGCCGTCGCTCTCGCTCTCCGCCTCGCCAATCTCCCGGGTGTTGATGATGTAGGCCACATGGCCCTGGCGGATGCTGTTCAGAATCTCATCGGAGCCCTGGCTCAGTTTCAGCATCGCATGGGTGCGGATGCCGTTCTCCTTCAGGAAACGGGCTGTGCCTCTCGTTGCTTCGATGTTGAAGCCCAGGTTGTAGAAGCGGCGGATCAGCGGCAGCGCCTCGTCCTTGTCCCGGTCGGCGATGGTAGCCAGCACCGTGCCGTAGTTCTGCAGCCGGGTTCCGCCTGCCTGCAGCGCCTTGTACAGCGCGCGGTTCAGCTTGTCGTCATATCCGATGGCTTCACCGGTGGACTTCATTTCGGGGCTCAGGTAAGCGTCCAGGCCCTTGATCTTATTGAAGGAGAAGACCGGAACCTTTACATAGTAGCGTTTCTTTTCTTCCGGATAGAGATCGAAGATGCCCTGCTCCTTCAGGCTCTTGCCGAGGATGACCTCGGTGGCGATATCTGCCAGGGAGTAGCCCGTGGACTTGCTCAGGAAGGGCACTGTCCGGCTGGAGCGGGGGTTCACTTCGATGATGAAGACGTTCTCGTTCTCATCCACAATGAACTGGATGTTGAACAGGCCGATGATGCCGATGCCCAGGCCCAGTTTCTTCGCGTACTGCAGGATAATGCCCTTGACCTTGTTGCTGATGGAGAAGGTGGGGTAGACGGAGATGGAGTCGCCGCTGTGGATACCGGTGCGTTCCACCAGTTCCATGATGCCCGGCACGAACACGTCCCGGCCGTCGCAGATCGCATCGACCTCAACTTCCTTGCCGCGGATGTATTTGTCCACCAGCACCGGCTTGTCCGCGTCGATTTCCACCGCGGTCCGCAGGTAGTGGCGCAGCTGCTCTTCGTCCCCGACGATCTGCATGGCCCGGCCGCCCAGCACGAAGCTCGGACGCACCAGCACCGGATAGCCAATCTCCTCAGCGGCTTTCACACCGTCCTCAATCCGGGTGACCGCACGGCCCTGGGGCTGCGGGATTCCCAGCTCCTCGAGGATCTTTTCGAAGCTGTCACGGTTCTCAGCCCGCTCGATCGCGTCGCAGTCCGTTCCGATGATTTTCACGCCGCGCTTCATCAGCGGCTCTGCCAGGTTGATGGCCGTCTGGCCGCCCAGGGAGGCAATAACGCCTTCCGGCTTTTCAAAGTCGATGATGGCCATGACATCTTCGGGCGTCAGGGGCTCGAAGTAGAGCTTATCCGCGGTGGTGTAGTCCGTGGAAACCGTTTCGGGGTTATTGTTGATGATGATGGCTTCGTATCCCGCGCGGCGGATGGTCTGTACCGCATGCACGGTGGAGTAGTCGAATTCCACGCCCTGGCCGATGCGGATCGGGCCGGCGCCGAGCACCACAATCTTTTTCTTCTCTGTGAGGATGGAGTCATTCTTTCCGCTGTAGCTGGAGTAGAGGTAGGCAATATACTTGCCGGTGTGCAGGGTATCCACCATGCGGAAGATCGGCACAATGCCTTTCTCCTTGCGCAGGGCGTAGATATCCGTTTCCTTCATATTCCAGAGACGGGAGATCGTCAGATCCCCGAAGCCCATTTCCTTCGCTTCCTTCAGGAGGGCCGTATCACCGGGAGCTGCCTTCAGGCGCTTTTCCATCTCGGTGATCTTTTTAATGCTCTCCAGGAACAGCTCCGTGATCATGGTCCGCTCATGGATCGCGTCAATCGCTACATCCCTGCGCAGCAGTTCCGTAACCGCGAAGAGCGTATCCGCCCGGAAATCCTCCACATACGTCAGCAGATCTTCCGTGCTCATGCTGTCGAACTTCGCCAGGTGCAGGTGGCACACACCGGTTTCCAGGCTGCGCACGCTCTTGAGCATGCACTCTTCCAGGTTGCTGCCGATACCCATCACTTCGCCGGTGGCCTTCATCTGGGTGCCCAGCTGGTTGCTGGCGGAAGTGAACTTGTCGAAGGGGAAGCGGGGGAATTTCGCCACGATGTACTCCAGGGA
>JAGAAC010000183.1 GCA_017615475.1 Clostridia bacterium | reverse complement strand
TTCTGTTCCTGCTCCTCCATTCCGCTGTTTATCGGTTTCACCAGTGCAGGCTTGCCGCTTGGCGTTACTTTTTCCTTCCTGATCTCATCCCCCATGGTGGACCTCGGTTCCCTGATCCTGCTGATGAGTATATTCGGATGGAAGGTTGCCGTTGTTTATGTGATTCTGGGGCTGGTGATCGCGGTTGCAGGCGGAACGATGATCGAAAAGCTGCACCTGGAAAACGAGATCGAAGACTTTATCCGCAACGGGAAAGCGATTGACCTTCCCCAGGAGGAACTGCATTTCCGGGACCGTCTGAAATATGCCTGGAGGCAAGCGCTGGATACTGTCAAGCGGGTATATCCCTATGTGCTGGCAGGCGTTGGCATCGGGGCTGTGATTCACAACTGGATTCCGAAGGAATGGGTGGTCGCGGTTCTGGGTGGAGACAATCCCTTCGGGGTGTTTCTTGCCGCGATATTCGGCATTCCCATGTACGCGGACATCTTCGCGACCATTCCGATTGTGGAAGCGCTGCTGGCAAAAGGAGCCCTGCTTGGCGTTGTGCTCGCGTTTATGATGGGAGTCATCACCCTGTCCTTTCCCAGCATGGTGATGCTCCGGAAAGCGGTGAAGCCGAAACTGCTGGGGATCTTTATCGCCATATGTACCGTGGGGATCATTATTGTTGGCTATGTATTCAATATCATTCAGCCATGGCTGATATAAACGGAGGGAAAAAACATGTTCGGAATCGGAAAGAAAAAGGAAGAAGAAAAGGCTGCCCCTTGCTGCTGCAATGTCGCACCGGCTGAACCGCAGAAAACATCCTGCTGCGGAACCGTAAAAACGGACAGCGCCTGCTGCCCGGACGGAAAAATGACGGTGAAGGTTCTTGGGTCCGGCTGCATGAGCTGCCATGCCCTGCTGGAGAATACACAAAAGGCTGTGAAAGCCATGGGCCGGGAAAACGATATTCAGGTGGAATATGTGACAGATCTGGAAAAGATCATGCAATACGGCGTGATGAGCATGCCGGCGCTGGTGATCTGTGAAAAGATCGCATCAGTCGGAAAAGTCCTCCGGCCTGCCGAGATCCAGACTCTGATCGAGAAATGCTGCTGACGGGAGAAATCCAATGAATCATGAAGAAAAAGCTGTCCATTATTATGAAAGCGGATATCTCTGTTCACAGTCGGTGCTGGCAGCCTATGCGGAAGAGTACGGGCTCACGGAAGAACAGGCACTGAAGCTCGGCACCTGCCTTGGATCCGGAATGAGGATGGGGGAAGTCTGCGGAGCCTGCACCGGCGCGCTGATGGTGCTGGGGCTTATGCATGATGACCCGAAGAACAGAATGGCTGCCAACGAGAACAGCAAACGGTTCCTGAGTGCTTTCCGGGACGCCAACGGATCATACCTGTGCAATGACCTCCTGGGCTGCGATGTTCGGACGCACGAAGGCGTTCAGTATGCCCGGGACCATCACTTATTCACGGAGTTCTGCCCGAAGATGGTTGCGAGCGCGGTTGAGATCCTGGAGGATATCATTATCAATAACCGTTAAATTACTGCATATAAGAGAACCAACCTGTTCCTTTTTTCGACAGGTTGGTTTTATGGTTTGCAGGTTTTATTCAAACAATGGGCCTTTACAGAACTGCATAAGTGCTTAATCTGACAATCTTAGGCCACTCTGATCAAGGACCAGCTTTTTAAAGCACGGACGTTCCTTGCTCTTGTCATTCGGATAATGAAATACAAACAATCTTTCTCCGGAGTGGCTCGTAAAGACCATCCCGTGTCCTCCGTTTTCCGGCCATATGGGTGCCTCCTGCTGACGCCACGGGCCTTCGACCGAACCGTTCTCCGATATGGCAGCGCCAACCGCGTAGCTTCCACGGCTCCAGCTGGACCATGTCATGCAGAGTTTCCCGTCATCCAGCCTGAATACGCACGGACCATCGGAAAAATAGACTTCTCCGTCCATGCTGAACTCCGCCTTCGCAAAAGGAACCGGTTTGGCCCAGGGAGCTTCCTTCGCCGCGAACAGTGTTTCAGGTTCAGAGATCGTATGCGTCAGATCTGCGGACAGTTCCTGGATGCAGATGTCAGCGTCCGGCGTGTCTTCGAAACTGTGGGAATAAACCAGATATACCCTGTTGTTTTCAAAAAACAATGTGCCATCGATACAGCACCAGTCTTCCGGAGTCAACCTGTTGCCATAAAGGGTATAATTCCCGTCCGGTTTATCTGACTTCAGCAGATAGATCCCTTTTTTCATGCCTTCTCCGCCGAAAGTTGTCAGCAGGTAGAAAGCACCGTTGAATTCGTAGCATTCCGGTGCCCAGAAGTTTTTCGTGGCAAAGAAGCCCTCGGGCCGGTGGAAGATCTCCACCGGGCCCTCCCAGTCCTGAAGGTTTTCGCTGACAAAGCAGTCAAACCCGAATGCTTCCCCCCAGCTGGTTTCGCTTCTGGTTCCGAAGAGATAATACTTTCCGTTATGAGCGAGCACATAAGGATCCCGAATGTTGATCTGTTCAGTCTTCATTGTTTCGCTCCTTCGCCGCTTATTCTTTCTCTGCCTTGATTGTATCATACATCTGCCGGATCGCTTCACGCTTCTGCTGCGTGACGGGGTACTTGATCAGAGCTACGATGACAATGACAGCGCACAGGGCAGGCACAGCAAACCGCGCAAGCGTGATGCCGGTGATAACCGCTTCAGGCTCCTGGCCGATTGCATTGGGGATGTATCCGGTGGATTCGAGCACAAAGCTGATCACAGCGCTGGCAATCGCAATGCCGGCTTTGTTGGAGAAACCTTTCAGCGCGGCAACGGTTCCGTTGACGATTCGTCCCGTATCAACCCGGACGAGGTCTGTCATTTCAGACATTGTGATCGCGGCAAAAGGCATCGAGGCTGTCGCGAACATGGC
>JAGAAC010000182.1 GCA_017615475.1 Clostridia bacterium | reverse complement strand
GCGGCCAGGGTCATTCCCTTCGCTTCGGCATAGGCCTTCCAGTCCGCCATCACAGCGGCCCGGGTGGTGCCGGTTATGATGCGGTAGATCGGCTCAAACAGGAGGGCCTCGTCATGGATGTTGACGATCTCACACAGGGCAAAGCGGGCAGGGTGGTTTTCGCGTTCCGCTTCGGACAGGCCTTCACGGATCTCATTCCAGTAGGCCTTGGCGGTGGCGAGACTGTGGTTGCCGTCACCCACGGCCAGGAGCAGCGGATGCTCTCCTTTTGTATCCATCAGGGCGTTCAGGCTCCGGTCCACCTGTTCCAGGAGGGCATCGCCTTCCACGGCCCAGCCGGCGAGATGTCCGCCGTTCATCATCAGGTCAAAATCATAGACCTTCCGCAGGGAGGCTTTCGCGGCCTGCAGGGGTTCCAGAACCGTACGGTCCGGGTCGTCGATCAGGATCATGATATGGGTCAGTTCCACCGGTGCGCCGCGGCGGATCTTCAGCCGCGGAGGCAGACGGTCTGTTATCGTCTGCTCTGTCGGGCGGATCAGCGGCAGGGAGCCTTTCTCAAAGGAATACTGCTCCAGGTCCACAGCGCAGACCAGGCCCAGCCGGGTACCGGAGGCAATAGTCCGCTCACACAGGATAAAACCGGGATCCACGGCAGGGGTCAGCAGGCCCTGGGCCAGGTAATCCGCCATGGTGCGGTGAATCTGCGGGATCAGAGACTCGCTGTTTTTCAGATTGTATTCCGGCAGGATCAGCCGGATCGCGGAAGGCGCGTCGCCGGCAACGGCAAAGGCCTTTTCCCAGTATTCCGGTTCAGAGGTATACTGGTCGCAGGCAATACAGGCCCAGGTTTCCGGCTTTACTCCGGCGGCCGGGAGCAGGATCTGTGCGGGACGGATTCCGATTCGTTCAAAAGACATGGTCTTCTTCCTTTCAGGTCAGAGTGTTATCAGACAGTCCGTATTATACTGTAACGGATTATATCACAGATGCTTTTACTTTGTTTTCCTTAAAAAAGCGGCTGCCGTTTTTCGGCAGCCGCAAGGCTTTGTCTGAGATGATTACTGGATGGAATCTGCTGCAGCCTGTCCGGCGATGCGGCCGAAGACCACGAAGTCAGCCACAGCGTTGCCGCCCAGGCGGTTTCCGCCGTGAACACCGCCGGTAACTTCACCCGCGGCAAAGAGGCCGGGGATGATCTGACCTTCAGTGTTGAGCACATGGGTCTGGGGATCGATTTTCAGACCGCCCATCGTGTGATGGATGCCGGCTGTGACTTTAACCGCATAGAAGGGAGCGGTGTCCAGGGGCTGGGCAAAGCTGGTACGGCCAAAGTCGGGATCGTTTTTGTCCGCCACATAGCCGTTCCACTTTTCCATGGTAGCGGCGAAGGCGTCAGCGGGGATGCCGAGTTCGGCAGCCAGCGCTTCATAGGTGTCGCCCTGCAGCATCAGGCCGCGCTTGATGTAGCCCTGGATGACGGAGGAAGCGTCCACCATCTTCTGGTCCACCACCAGCCAGCTGAAGGAGTCGGGCTGGGCGATTTCAGCAGCGGATACTACGTCACGGGTACCGACTTCATCAATGAAGCGTTCGCCGTTGGCGTTGACCAGGATCGCACCGTCGCCCCGCAGTCCTTCGGTAATCAGGGAAGCGGTATCGGCCTGTACGGTGGGGTGAATCTGGATCTGTTCCATATCCACGGTGGCAGCGCCGATTTCGGCGGCCATCAGGATGCCCTGGCCCTGGATGCCCGCGGCATTGGTGGTCATGAAGCCGGCCAGGTCAGGCTTGTACTGCACAACCATATCCAGGTTGGCGCCGAAACCGCCGGTGGCCAGGATAACAGCCTTGGCGTTTACGGTCACCTTGTTTCCGGCTTTGCCCTGAGCCTCAACGCCGATAACAGCACCGGCTTCATTGGTCAGCAGCTTTGTGGCGGTCACGTCGGTCAGCAGGGCCAGGTTGTCGCGGCCCTGGCAGGCAGCCTCCAGCAGCGGCACGGTATAGGCGCCGACGGAAACGGTCTTGCCCTCTTCATTGACGGGGCGGTGGATACGCTTGACGGAAGCGCCGCCGAAGGCAGCCACGTTGTTCAGATGGATGCCGATGGAATCAAGATAATCAATGGCGGCAGCGCTGTTAGTAACCAGCGTGTTCACCAGTTCCGGATCATTCAGGCCCTTGCCACCGATCAGGGTATCCAGGGCAAAGAGCTCGGTGGAGTCAAAGTATCCTTCGGGATTGGACTGCCAGGCTTCCCACTGTTCTTTGACGGTGGCGGCCAGGGCGGTGATTGCCTCATTGTCCGCATAGGCTTCCGCGGACTTCAGGGTCTTTTCAATACCGGCAGCCTCATCAAAGGTGTTCGCGTCCTGGTAGGCAGTCTTGGCGGCGTTCATACCGCCGGTGGACTTGACGGAGTTGCCGCCCACAGCGGGCTGGCTTTCCAGTACGAGCACGCTCTTTCCGGCATCGGAAGCGGTCAGGGCGGCAGTCATGCCGGCGCCGCCGGCACCGATGATGACAATGTCCGTATCAATGGTCAGGTCCAGGGATTCCTCGCCGGCCATTTCACGCATATAGTCGTCGGGGTTCACGCCGGCGTTTTCCAGCGCCTGGCGCATGGCGGCAATGACAGCTTCCCGGGTGATGCCGGCGAAGGTAGCGCCGGTGTAGGTGTCCACAATGCCGTTGTATTCGATGAAGGCATTGGGCCATTCGTTGATGATTTTGGAACCGATACCTTCGGTTTCACCGTCGCCGGTGATCTGTACATCCCTGATTTCGGCACCGTCCAGGGTAACGGTTACGGTGATGTCTCCGCCGAAGCCCTGAACCGTAGCGGTTCCGATGGTTTCGGTGGTGGTTTCAGCCATGACAGACGCGCAGCCCAAAATCATGGCCAGCGCGGTCAGCAGGGCCAGCATCCTTTTCTTCATGAAGTTTTCCTCCTTGTCCGCAGACAGTCTGTATTGAGTTATATCCGGGGGAATATTATACATCTCTAACTGCAGAGGGTCAAGGATTCGCCGGAATATATGTCAGTCACAGGTATAGCCCGGTTTCTGATACAGCGTCTCTCCGGCAGTCATGATTTTTTCATCCCAGACTTTGGCTTTCCAGTCTTCCTCAGCGACTTCACGGATTGCCACGGAAACGCTGGAGAGTTTGCATCCCAGGGTTGCTGCGATGTCTTCTGCGATCTTTTCAGCGCATTTCTGCTTGACTTCCTCTGTTCTTCCGGGGAAGCAGTTGATTTCAACATGGGGCATGATGTTGTTCCTCCTTTGAAATAATAGATGGTTTTATTGCGGAATGTCTTTTTCCACATGGTTCAGCTCTTTGATTTCGAGCAGCCTGTCTTCTTCGAAAGTCAGTTCCGTGATATACGGCATCCAGCTGACAATCCGGAGAAAGTCCTGCAGGCCGAAGAGCGGGTTGTAGAAATTCAGGATGGTGCTGAGGGCGGTGCCATGGGTGCCGATAACGACGGTCTGTCCGGCATAATTCCGAAGCACGTCCCGCAGGGCTTCCATATTCCGGCCCTGTACGGAAGCGAGGCATTCACCGTTTTCTTCCGCCCAGGAGAAGTCCGCCCACCGTCTGGCCAGGGAATCAGAGGTGAAATCCCCGCACTGCCGTTCCCGTAACCGCTCATCTGTCCGGATGTCCATATTCCGCAGTTCTGCGGCAGGGCGGATGGTATCCATGCTTCGTTTATAGGGACTGCTCAGGAAAGCGTCAATCTTCCTGTCCCGGAGGGTTTCCGCTACGATTTTCCGGTTCTCCATACCCTCTTCTGTGAGGGGGCGGGTTCGGTCATCGCTGCTGTATGCCGCCTGTGCGTGGCGGACAAAGATGATAGTGGTGATGGCTTGGGGAGTCATGGGACTGATCAGCTCCGTTTCATACCGGTTTTGTAGTATCCCCTGCAAAACACGGAATCATTCGGTTTCAGCAGGATCAGCGGAGAGTTGATGATGTCCGAGGAAGCGATGACTGCGTTGCTCCAAGCGATATACAGGAGCCAGGGTCTGGCGGCTCCGGTGTTCAGCAGCAGAAGGGCTGCAGGAATTCCTGTCAGTGCGAGGAAGGGAAGAGTCATAAAAAGCCAGAACCGGCCTTTGGACATTTCGGCATTGGTATTCATCCAGAAGAAGAGCCCGGAATGGCTCAGGTAAATATCCCCGATCCGGTAAATCACCAGGATGTGCAGCAGTTCATGCACCAGGAATACCAGCACAAAAACAGGAATCCGGAGAAAATAAGAAACCCCTTTCATCCCGCCGGTGGCAAAGAACAGAACGGCCAGCAGCGCCATCAGCCCATAGGCGAAAAACATATAGTGATTCCTGAACCAGTCGTTCCGGATGAAAGGCTTGTACTCGCATAAGTCGATTTCAGCCGGAGGCGGGGTTTTGACCCGGTATATCATTGAATGTTCCTTTCTGTTTGCCCGGGGATTCAGGGATCCAGCATACGGGCAAGCAGCTTTTGTTTTGCTGCCTCCGAAACTCCGATACAGGCAAAATACCCGTCAACATTTCCGAAGCAGTTCCGGAAAAGATCCATAAAATCCCCGATGAAAGATTCCCTGGGAATGACGATATTCATATCCAGGTCCGGACGGCGAGCCCGGAGAAGTTCAAACCGTTCCCGGTTGCACTCTTTGGTCAGCATATAGTCAGCGGTGATTTCATCATCGCTGACACCGCACAGCATCAGCAGGATGGCGGTGACTACGCCGGTACGGTCCTTGCCGGCGGCGCAGTTGTACATGACTCCGGTATCGGCATCCGCAATAGCACGGAAGATCCGGGGCATGTTTTCTGAACACGCGATTTTTAAATAGCTTCCGGGAACAGCGTCCACGGATTCCGGGATCGTATCTCCTTCCCTGACGGGAAAATTCAGGAAAGTGAAACCATCCAGCGTCTGGAAACGGTTTGGTTTGTCACGGACATCCTCTTCAGTCCGCATGTCGATGATGGTGGTGATTCCTTTTGAGCGCAGAAGGGCAATATCTTCCGGATCGGGACATTCCTGGCGGTCGCTCCGCCAGATCCGGTCCGGAACTGTAATCCGGCCGTCTGCGGTCAGATGGCCGCCCAGGTCTCGTGTGTTCCGCGTGGTTTTCAGGAGGCTTGCGGCTTTCATATACACTCCTTTCATGCGGCAGGATATTTTGATGTTATATTCCGGCTGTTATTACCGCTGGTAAAACTCCAGGGCAAACAGGATGGCCAGCATGGAGACCCCGTCCTTTGTTTCGTTTTTCCGGAGCAGCTCCTTCACTTTTTCCACGGGCATCCATACTTTGGATGCCACCTCATCCGTGTCCGTAATGCTTCCTTCGGAATCAACACGGGCGGCAAAAACATGACACAGGCAGTCGGACATACCGTTTGCCGGATTTTGGGAGCAGAGAAAGGCCAGATCCTTCAGGGTACAGCCTGTTTCCTCCATTGCTTCCCTTCGGGCCGCGTCCTCTTTACTTTCGCCTGCTTCGATTTTTCCGGCGGGGATTTCCCATTCCAGCCTGCCAACGGTATACCGCTTTTCGCGGATCATCAGGATCTCGTTCTTTTCATTAAAGATGACGATGCTGACAGCTTCCTTTGGATAATGAATCTGATGATATTTTTCGATGATATATCCGCTGGGAAGCCTGACCTTATCCGCGTACAGGCACACATAATCACTTTCGTAGATAACGGTTCTTTCCAGTCTTTCCGGAAGTGTGTTCTGGTCCATACGCCCGTCCTTTCGGTTCAGTGTTTTCAGATCTTCAGGTCTCCGTCCTTGACCCAGCCGGCCTTCCGGACGAAGGAATGAATAATGAGGGACAGTACCGCGGGGAGCACAAAGCAGATCAGGACAAGGCCCGCCCAGTCCATCCCGGTGATGGCGGCTTTGGTGCCGGCGGTAATGTCATTGAGCCAGCCGGTATATACGCCGAGGGGGCCGACGAGGCCGCAGGTGCCCATGCCGGAGGAGATGGGAGAACCGTTCATTTCCATCCGGAACACGCAGGTGGCGATGGGGCCGGTAATGGCGGAGGCAAGGGTGGGGGCAATCCACACCCGGGGGTTTTTGATAATATTGCCCATCTGGAGCATGGAGGTGCCGAGACCCTGGGAAACCAGGCCGCCGACTTTGTTTTCCCGGAAGGAGATCACAGCGAAGCCAACCATCTGCGCACAGCAGCCGGCTACGGCGGCGCCGCCGGCGAGTCCGGTCAGCAGCAGTGCCGCGCAGATTGCCGCGGAGGAAATGGGGAGTGTCAGGGCAACGCCCACGATGACAGATACCAGGATACCCATCAGGAAGGGCTGAAGCTCAGTTGCCCATTTGATCACGTCTCCGATATACATGGCGGCTTTTCCGAGGGCGGGAGCGATCCACCAGGACAGAAGCACACCGATGGCAATGGTGACAAGCGGGGTCACCAGGATATCGATTTTGGTTTCCTTGGATACGGCTTTACCGAATTCAGCCGCGATGATGGCAATGAAAAGCACAGCCAGAGGTCCGCCGGCACCGCCAAGTGTATCAGCCGCGAAGCCGACAGTCGTCATGGAGAAGAGGACCAGCGGAGGACATTTCAGCGCATAGCCGATGGCAATAGCCATGGCCGCTCCGCTCATAGCCTGGGGCAGGCTGGCAATGGTGAAGACTCTTGTACCGATTGTCGCGACAGTCTGGTTCAGGAAGTCGATATGCAGCTGCTGGGCAAAGGTGTTGAGAATTGTGCCGATCAGCAGGGAGCAGAACAGGCCCTGCGCCATGGCACCAAGCGCGTCAATTCCGTAGCGCTTCAGGGAGATCTCAATGTTTTTCCTCTTCAAAAACTCTTTCATTGTTCCTCCGGGGCACATCCTTTGTGCCCATATTTTATTTCAAGGAGTGATTATACCTTTTTTTGCCCTTTGTGCCAGTATTTTTATCGTTTATCAGAGAGCGAATTTGTCCTTAATCAGCCGTGCAGCTTCATCCGGCTCCAGCCGTGTGTTGTCAATCCGGATATAGTTTTCAAAGGGAATCTCTCCCTCCCTGCTGACAAGGCGGTAGCGGGAATCCTCCCGCAGGAGCCTTTCCTGCGAAACGGCAAGGTCCCGTTTGGATGCCTTGTTCCGGAGACGGTTCTCTGTTTTGTTTCTCTCCAGGCGTACCGCCTGATCGGCGATGAGTTCCACATAATACACATTTCCGCCGGTTGCTTCGAAGCGTTCTGCCACCGAACGGATATAATCCCAGTCTTCCTGCATATCAAAAGCCCACATATAGGTAAAAATCATGCCCCGGTACTTTGTTTTCAGGAACTCCTCAAAAATCACTTCCCGGAGCCGGCCGACAACCGGGCCGCAGTAGTCCCCGAAAACCTCAATGACGGGTTCGATCATCATATGATTATGAAAAAGCCGGAAGTCAGTGATCTTCATCAGTTCCTGGCCTACGGTCATTTTTCCGACAGCACCGCTGCCGATCAGCACAATCAGGTCCATCTGTTCTTTCCTCCTTATTGCCCCCGGTCAAACAGGATCAGCGGAATCAGCATTTCCTCCTCTGTTACGCTGCCGTGGGTGGATAACCACCGGTGGTCCTCCGGTTCGTTTTTGAAATAGATGGTCAGGTTATCCAGGGCCAGGGCAAGATAATCCCCGAGCATTCCCCGGAACTGTTCATGAGGCTTTCCGGTTCCGAGCAGTTTCCGCTCCAGGACCTCCGCCATGGGCATCAGCAGGAACTTATCACCGAACAGCCGGTTGAATTCCTTTTCGAAAAATGCTTTTCTGCCTTCTTTCACAAACAGGTTGAGCACGCGCGGCTCCAGGGAGGGCAGGCGCACAAGACAATCCAGGAGTTCCGGATAGTCCTGCAGCATGACGTGGTCTGTGTCAATATGCCCGTGGTCAGCGGTGACGATGACCAGGGTATCCTCCAGATCACCGGCAAGCTTTTCGATTTCCTTCTCCATTTCCGTGATGGCTTCATGAACGGCGGCGGAGGAAGAACCAAGCCTGTGCAGCAGGCCGTCCGGCTGGTTCCAGTAGGCATAGATGTACTGCCTGCCGGGTTTCCGGCAAAGATCCCTGACAGCATCGCACAGGGCATGTATATCTGCCGGATAGGGTTCTGTAAAGGGAGAAAGCATGGCGGCTCTGATCCCGGCATCGTTCAGCCTGTCAAAGACACTTTTATAGGGTGTGACAGTTCTTGGAACGTGATAGTCAGCAGCCTGAATATCGGTTCCCTGAATCGTGCTGAAGAAAACGGTCACGTTTTTGTCCACCTGGGGATAATAGCATTCCCAGCCCAGCCAGCTGTGTTCACAGGGCTGCAGGCCGGACATGACCGAAGTGGTCGCGGCCACGGTGGTCGACAGGAACACGGACTGATAGATCCCGGCCAGGCGGGAGCGGAACGCCCCGTCCTTTTCCAGGTGCTTTTCCAGGATGTTTTTTCCCATGCCGTCCAGCAGGATGACGACAATGTTCCGGTAATCCTTATCCAGATACCTGTCAAGCAGCGGGAGGGTATCTCCGGCGGGGGTAACGCCGAATTTCCGGAGAATGGAATTGGGCAGGTTCGCGATACAGTTCCTGTAGTCTGGCCAGACCAGTTTATGTTCCATGGGGGTTCCTCCTTCCGGTTATAGAAAAAGGGCGCTCAGCCTGTCAGGTTGAGCGTCCTTTTATCAGCAAAATGATAATCTTCCGGAGCTTACTCTTCCCTGCAGGTCATAAAAAAGGATGCGCGACGGGAATCATGCATGGAATCCTTACGCATGATCACATCTCGCATAGTGATTTTTCTGACGGTGCAGGTGTTCATGAGCAAACTCCTTTCCCCTGAAATTGTGCAAAGTATAACGCTGCCGGCAGGGCCTGTCAATAAGGAAGTATAGGAATAAAACCGGTTTGAATCTCGTTTTCGTATTCCACTTTATTTGCCGGACGAATAAAGACTGAAGCATCAGAAATCCCGGGACAGCAGGCAGACCGTCTCAATGAATGACTCATTTCGGAGCAAACCGACAATTGGGAACTTATCGGGTGAATCCAAATATATCCGGTATGACATCCGCCCCGAATGTCAGTACACCCATTCTGTACATCGCTTTGGCGTGAATCCTGTCATGCCAAATGAAGCGCCTCAAAACCTTTCGCACTGACCATTGCTCATCGTAACTGCCTGCTGCAGTTTCAAGCGATAAATATCCCGCGAGGGATTCAAGTGCTTCAAAGCCTCTTGCCCTGCATGAAACGATTGTACCTTCATTATCAGCCTCTACACCAATTTCGGAGAAATAGTATTCGTTGACATTTTTCGTGTGCTGATACATCTCCTCCGCGGTACGGGGAACAGAACCGTAAAATGTCTTGCGGGAAGGAAGGACGCTCTTATCTTTATCAGGGAATGAACTGTAAAGTGAGTAAAAATCTTCGGCAGATTTCATAGCTAAAGATTTGAGATATTGATACTCTTCGGCACTCAAAGGCTCTTTTTCGGTGGTAAACAAAACATCGCTGTCTGCATCTCTGACCTGCAGATCAGATTCTTTTTCCTGAACGATTACAATATCATAATCATCAGGCGGTGTTTCGTCACGCCACAGTTGAAACCGCCGTATCTCTTCAGGCATTTTTAAAATGGCTTCTTCTTTGGATGCGCCTCTTGAAAAGGCTCCGACAAAGTTGCTGGCATAAAGAATGCTGTCATCACCGTTATGTTCCCATACGCAGTTTACTTTCATTTTAATCCCCATAAATCCCGATTTGCCAATCTTATTCCTGTTGTTTTGAACAGTCTGTATTCTTTAGCTCAAATGGGACTGAAATAAAGTCTTTCTTTTAGCGGGACAGGAGACACACTGTCTCTACGCCGGAGGTCCAGCAGAACATATCCACCGGCTGGACTTTCCGGACGAGGTATCCTTCGTCCCGCAGGAGGCCGGCATCCCGGGCCAAGGTGGCGGGGTTGCAGGATACATAAACGATCCGATCCGGATCGGACTGTGCCATGGCGTGGATCACGGCGGGATCCAGGCCCTTCCGGGGCGGATCCACACAAATCACATCCGGCCGGAGCCCGCCGGTTACCATCCGGGGCAGCAGCTCTTCCGCCTTTCCGGCCTGGAAGGAAACATTGCGGATGCCGTTGAGAATCGCGTTCCGTTTTGCGTTTTCCACGGCGGCTTCCACAATTTCGATGCCGATAGCTTCCCGGCAGTGCCTGGCCATGGTCAGGGTAATGGTGCCGGCACCGCAGTAAACATCGCAGAGCAGGTCGGTCGGTTTCAGCTGCGCAAAATCCACCGCGGTCTGGTAAAGCTTTTCTGTCTGCGCGGGGTTTACCTGGAAAAAGGAAGCCGGGGACAGCTCAAACTGCAGGTCAAAGAGGGTGCCGGTGAAGGTTTCCCTTCCATATATAAGATGGAAACGATCCGAAAGGATCACATTGGTGGCGGCGCGGTTCTCATTTAGCCAGAGACTGACCGTTCCCAGGGCAGTCAGCGCATCAGTGAGTTCCTGCTGATGGGGCAGGGTGCTTCCGTTGGCCGCGATGGTGACCATGCTCTCTCCTTTCCGGTTCACCCGGATGACCAGGTGCCGGATCAGTCCCTTACGGGTTTCCTCATGATAGGGCTCCACATGATACTTTTTCATCCAGTCCAGGAAAGCAGCCGCAAGATCGTTGGCGGGCGGCATGGCGTTGGGACAGGATTCAGCGGGAATCACGGCATGGCTTCGCGGGGCATAAAAACCAAGCACCGGTGATTCGGCGGTTCCGCCCGCGGGCAGGGAGGTTTTATTCCGGTAACCAAAGGGGGATTCCATTCCGAGTACCGGCGGGACTTCTGTCTCAATTCCGGCGATACGGCGGAAGCAGTCTTCCACCTGCTGCCGTTTTGCCGCCAGGGTAGCTTCATAACTCATATGACGGCCTGTGCATCCTCCGCAGCGCGGATAGGAGGGACAATCCGGGGACCGCCGGTCCGGAGATACGGGATCGGGTCCGGATTCCATCCGGCCGAAGGCGTAACGCTTTTCCGCCTTGACGATCCGGATATCGG
Organism: Clostridia bacterium; assembly: GCA_017615475.1. Taxonomy (GTDB): domain Bacteria; phylum Bacillota; class Clostridia; order Christensenellales; family Aristaeellaceae; genus Aristaeella. The sequence goes on along the minus strand of JAGAAC010000182.1, from coordinate 451 downwards.
CACTTTCCCCGGGAAGCAGACCGGGAACGAACACAGGCATTCCCTCGTGGATACAGATGCCTTCCAGGTCCGCACCGAGGCGGTCGGCGGTCATGGGGAAGCATTCGTTTTTTTTCATGCCGTTCGTTCCTTTCTTTTGGTTTCTTCCTATTATAACAGGGCTCATCTGAAGTGTCCACCAAATATAGAAGGCAAACCCGGGGGTTTACCACAAGATATGGAGATGCCCGAAACCCCTTGAGAATGCTTGAAAAGAAAGACATTTTTGGGTCAAAAAAATTTCGAAAAACTGCTTGACAAGTGAAAGTGCCTTTGGTATTATAGTCAAGCTCGCCCGAGCGAAAGCGCGGGAACGAAGCGAAAGCGAACCTTGAAAACGATACAGAGAATAAACGCGCAAACATTAAGGAAAGACTAGCGAAGATTCCAAAGAGTGAAGCATCGAAAGATG
>JAGAAC010000181.1 GCA_017615475.1 Clostridia bacterium | reverse complement strand
GTTCAGATGAATCTGAACCGCCGGTCAGACTGTCAACAAACCCCTATTGAAAAACGCCTCCGAAAATTGGCTTTTCAAAATTGCCAACCAGAGGCGTTTTTTCATGCTAATCACCAACAAACCCCCAGCAGGTCTTTCAAAATCATTTCTGAGAGCCCTCCAGAAAGGCCATTTTCATAACCGATTTGACCTCTGGACTTTGTTGATGCTCTGACCGGCGGTTCAGATGAATCTGAACCGCCGGTTTCTTTGTGTGCTGTATGTTATTGGGTGATATCCTGGCCGGTCAGCTGTTTCCAGAAGCTCCGGATGGTCTGCTGATTGGCCACACCGTATTTCGGGTCGTTTTTCTGCGCTTCGGACATATCGCGGAGGAAATGAACGCACAGGTGGCCGTTGAAATCGTTGTCCTTGATTCCGCCGGAATCATGCGGCATATCATGGGTGGATCCGACGGTCCAGCGGCCGTCCGGCAGCCTGACATAGACGGCTTTCTGGTTCCAGGTGTTTGTTCCGCCGAAGGCGGAGACCATGGTGCGCGTATCTTTGGCGGTCAGGGGCTCACAATCGCAGTGGCGGCCGCGGGACATGATTCTCAGGGTCCAGTTCAGGCCGGAGGAGGGATCACAGATCAGGAGATACTGGCCGTTGGAAATGGACGGCTTGACATCGTTGAACCAGTGAAGCAGCTGAACAGAAGAAAGGGAGGGAATGGACATCCGCGCATTGATATCGGACGGGGTATCGGCAGGTTTGGGGGTAGATGCAGGGGCCGGTGTCGCGGCAGGCGCGGGAGTTGTATTCACTTTCAGACCGCTGCTGACTGCTTTTTCAAGCGCCTCCAGTGTTTTTTTACCGGCCAGGCCGTCCGCGGTCAACTTTTTATACTGCTGGAAAGCAATAACGGCATTCAGGGTCTGGTCGCCGAAGTCGCCGTCGGCTTTGCCTTTCAGAAAGCCGGTATCGATGAGCGCCTTCTGGAGGATTTTCACCCGCTCTCCCTTGTCCCCGTAGCGGATGGTATCATAGTTGTCTCCGAAAAGAGAAGAGGAAGAAGCTTTTGAAGACGGTACGCGGGTTGCGGCGGTTCCGATGGTCGGGGTTGTGGGCGGATCGGCGTATACAGCCTGCGGAACCGGAGTAGCGGCGGAGTTTTTGAGCTTCGCGGCGCTGTTTAAGGCCAGTTCCCGGGTCTTCTCACCCGCCAGGCCGTCGGCGGTCAGCTTGTTTTTTTTCTGAAAAGCACGAACTGCGTTTTCGGTCTTGTTGCCGAAAACCCCGTCGGCAGATCCCTGGAGGAATCCCAGGTCAATCAGAGCCTGCTGCAGCTGACGCACTTCTTCTCCTGAGCAACCGTTATACAGAGTGGAAGATTCATATGCAAGGGCCGGGGAACAGAACAGCATAACAATAAATCCGGCAAGGCAGAGCCTTAAAAGAAACCTGGCGGATAAGCGGTGCGTTCTCATGATAATCTCCTTCCGATACGTTATGCATCTGAAACAGGCCATGCTAATCATAGCAAACTTGTTTCAAAATGTAAAGAAAGTGTTACAATAAATTAACGAAACGGAAATAACATACATTCCCGGGAAACTTTTTTCTTTTCGAAAAATGTGCTATATTGATGAAGACGAAGGGAAAGGAGAACAGACGAACCATGAGAAAGATCGGCGTATTAACCAGCGGCGGCGACAGCCCTGGAATGAACGCGGCGGTGATGTCTGTTGCACGAAGCGCTGCGATGTACGGTATTCCGCTGATCGGCATCAAGCGCGGATATAACGGACTGCTACGGAAAAGTGCCAACCTGAAGGATGACATGCAGGAACTGACACTGGAACTGGTACTGGATATCGCGGATGAACCGGGCACCTATCTGCGCACGGCGCGCTGCCTGGAGTTCAAAGAAAAGAAGTACCAGGAAAAGGCTGTGAAGACGCTGAAAAGCATGCAGATTGACGGCCTTGTCGTCATCGGCGGAGACGGCAGCTTCCGGGGAGCGCAGGCCTTGTGCGACCTGGGAGTGCCCTGCATCGGTATTCCGGGAACCATTGACAACGACCTGCCTTACACGGAAATGTCCCTGGGCTATGACACGGCGGTAAACGTGTGCGTGGAAGCGATCCGGAAAATCCGGGCAACCTCCCGGAGCCATGACCGACCCGCTGTTGTGGAAGTGATGGGACGTCACTGCGGTGATATAGCTTTAACGGCCGCCGTTTCCACAGGCAGTGAAATCGTGGTGGTTCCCGAGGTCCCGTGGACAGTGGAAGGCGTTGCCATGCAGCTGCAGCGTCAGCTGAACCAAGGAAACTACCGGGCGACGATCGTTGTGGCGGAAGGCTGCTGGGAATCCATGGCGCCTTTTGACCTGTACAATTTCCTGACCTCCCGCGGAAAGCCCTGTTATCCCGAGGAACCCATGTCCGCTGTACGGTTCGCTTCCGTGATGAAGCGCATGTGCGGTATGGTGGAGGCCCGGGCAAACGTGATCGGCTATGTGCAGCGCGGTTCCGAACCCACTGCCCGGGACAGCGCATTTGCTTTCGAGGCCGGAAACCTGGCAGTACGCCTGCTGCGTGACGGCATCAGCAACCAGGTGATCGGCATGCAGAAGGGCAAAGTTTTCTATATGCCGATTGAAAAAGCGCTGAAAAAGGAACGGTATTTCAACAGGCAGCTGTTTGACCTGGTGAACTCTCTGTAATCCGGATTCTGATACCCGCGCAGCCGGTTATATAAAAAGGAAACGAAAGAAAGAAAATAAAAGCTTGACAGGGGTCATACCGCTGTGGTATGATCTCTTTTGTTCGAAAGCAGAGGCTTGCCCGTCTCTCACCTTGCGCGGCTCACGCTGCCGGGTTATGGCACTTTTCCGATATGGATAAGATGATTCATGAGCGACGGGTCAACAGCCCGCCGCTCATTTTTGTAGGAGGTGCATGGACATCGCAACCGAACTGATGATCAATGAGGAAATCCGCGACAGAGAGGTTCGCCTGATCGATGAGAACGGTGAACAGCTCGGCGTCATGAGCACGCAGCAGGCACTGCAGCTTGCGGAGGAACGGGGACTTGATCTGGCCAAGATCCAGCCTTCGGCGGTTCCGCCTGTGTGCAAACTGCTGGATTATGACAAGTACCGCTATGAACAGGCAAAGCGGGAGCGGGAGAACCGGAAAAATCAGCGCGTTGTCGATATCAAGGAAGTGCAGCTGTCCGCCACCATCGAAGAAAACGATGTGAACACCAAGGCGAAGATGGCCATCCGCTTCCTGGAGAACGGCGACAAGGTTAAGGTATCCATTCGTTTCCGCGGCCGTCAGATCACCCACAGCGAAATCGGCCTTAAAGTGATGCAGGATTTCGCAGAACGGTGCAAGGATGTCAGCATGGTGGAACGCCGCCCGCTGCTGGATGGCCGCAACATGATCATGATCCTTGCTCCCAAAGCCATTAAGGCTTCCTTTGCCGAAAAGAAGGCAAAGAGGGAGAATGCCGTCTCGAAAGAGACGAAGGAGTAAACCGTTGGAAGGAGGACCAAACCAATGCCCAAACAAAAGTCCCATCGCGGAGCTGCCAAACGCTTTTCCTTTACCAAATCCGGTATCGTAAGGCATAAGCAGATGAACGCCAACCATCAGGTGCGTCTGAAGACCACCAAGCGTACCCG
>JAGAAC010000180.1 GCA_017615475.1 Clostridia bacterium | reverse complement strand
GAACTTCCCGTCCGTTTTCTTTTTCCAGAACAGAAAAAGGACGAAGGGAAAACCCTCCGGTGATTTGCAAAGGAATGTCCGGAGGGCGTATAATAGGATGATTGTTCATTTACGCACAGGCCCTGAAAGGAGATGCTGAAAAAGATGAAGCGGGTGCTTACACTGCTGTGTGCGGTTATGCTGGCGCTGCTGCCCCTGGCAGGTGCCTGTGCCGCAGGCAGTCCGAAAAACGGATTTAATATCCCTGAAGAGCTGAAAAAGATCCCCGCGAAGGCATCCGCCGTCGCCCTGCCCGAAGGGCTGCCCGAGCCCGCGCGTGTGACGGAATTCTCTGTCAGCGATGCCGGCCGCCTGACCCTGCAGCTGGACCGGGAAGTCCCGAAGCTGGTGATCACGGAGATCAATTTCGTGGACGCGACGGAAAACACCATTTTCTCCCGGAAGAACACGGATTCCGCCGTTGCCCACCGCACCGGCAATGAAGACAGCATTTTCAATGTATATATCTACTGGAGCGGCGACACCGGCCTTACCCAGGAATACAACACCTGGAACGGCCCGCTGGAGTTTGTGCGCGCCTCCCTTTCGGATGACGCGGACGGAGCCGACGCGGAATACACCTTCCGCGAGGACGGCTCCCTTATCAGTGAAATCCGCACCGTGGAGGATACCAAAGACCGTTTTGTCCGCACGGTCACCTTCGCCGAAGACGGCAAGGCAGAAAGCTGCACGGTCAGCTGGCGCCAGGCAGGTTTCGGCGGCTATGTGCTGGACGCCGAGTTCACCCCGGACGGCAAACTGACCGGCATGGAATGCCGCACGGATGACGCCACCTTTATCCTGCGCAGCGCGGCGCTGGACGCGGGTGACCGGGCCAAGATGATCCTGCGGGAAAACTGTTATGATCCCATCAGCTTTGATGAGCGGATCATCCTGAACTACAAAGATATTTCCAGGGAAGCCCTGAGCTTCAACACCATCACGGACATTCCGGATGCCCGGGAGGATGCTTTGAAAAAGGCCCAGGGCGCCCGGATCTGGGTGCTGACCTTCGGCGACTTCTTCGACTATGAGGAATATGTATACATCGCGAAGGATCCGCTGTTCATCATTAAGGATAAAAAAGCCGTCCCGAACAGCAAGGCAAAGGACCTGAACGGAGACCCGATTGATTTCAGCGCTATGCCCGCGGTGGAGACCCCCGCGTTCGAAGCGCCCCGGTTTTAATCCGCAATATCGAAGGGAGATGTCTTGATGATGTGGCATCTGGTATCTGATTCTTCCTGTGACTTCTATGAACTCGAAGGCACGGAAGGCAAAATGGATTTTGCGACGATCCCCTTCTCCATCCGGATCGGCGGCAAAGAGTACATTGATGATGAAAACATGAACGTGGGTGAGATGCTGGAAGCAAACGAAACCCACTCCGAAATGGCGCAGACCGCCTGCCCTTCCCCGGAAGCCTGGCGGGAAAAGTTCTCCGCCCCCGGCCCGGTCATTGCCTTCACCATTTCCGGTGCCCTGAGCGGCTGCTACAACAGCGCGCTGATCGGCCGGAACATGGTCCTGGAAGAGGAACCGGACAAGCAGATCGCCGTCATCGACACAAAAGCCACCGGTCCCGAAGTCTCCATGCTGATCTGGCGTGCCCGGGACCTGATTCTGGAAGGAAAATCCTTTGAGGAAATCGAGAAGGACCTGAACGAAACCGCGGACAGGATCCATACCAGCTTCGCGCTGATCTCCTACCATAACCTGATCAAGAGCGGCCGCGTCAGCCGCCTGATCGGCTTCATCGCCGGCCACCTGGGTTTCTGGGGCATCGGCATGGGAGATGACAGGGGCGAAATCGTCATCCGCGGCAAAGCCCGCGGCAGCAAGAGCATGGTACGGTTCCTGGTGGAAGAGATCAGCAAGGTCGGCATTGCCGGAAAGCAGATCGTCATCAGCCACTGCCAGAACCTGAAGGACGCCGAAGCCCTGAAGAAAGCCCTGGAAGCGGCCAATGCAGGCATCAATGTCCTGGTGCAGGCTACCCGCGGCCTGGACAGCTTCTATGCGGAGCGTGAGGGCCTGATAGTCGGCTATTGATCTCCGATCAACAGCCTCCAATGAAATATTCGGCTTCGCCGAATGTGAAATATCGGCCTTATGGCCGATGTGAAATATTGGACTTCGTCCAATGTGAAATATTTGCCTTCGGCAAATGTGATTTATACTTTGAATCTCCTTTTTACTGTATCATGATTTACAGCCGTTCCCCGCAATGGAGGACGGTTGTATTTATTTGGACACATACCATGATTCCTTATATAGGTGTAAAACAATATAATTGTTCATTGTTAATTGTTCATTGTTAATTGAAAAAGAAAAAAGTTTTCAGAAAGAAAACCATTTTTCTTTTTCCTTCGTCTTATAAATGGAACCTGTAATCAGCGCTGAATAAATACAGGACGCTTTTTCGGAAGGCGGACGCGCGGACCGAATTTTCAAAGGGGAACGATGTCGTGGATGCTTTGATGTTTCAAGCGGAAATCAGGCGGATTGAGAAGTTGTTATACCGCATCGCCTGGTCCTACATGGGCAGCAACGCGGATGTTGAGGATGCGGTACAGGATGCATTGATCAAAGCCTGGGAGAAACGGGAATCCCTGCGGGACCTGAAGCAGTTCAGGCCCTGGATGTCCCGTATTCTCACCAACCAGTGCAAGGATCTCCTGCGTAAGCGCAAAAAATGGAACTTCTGTCCCCTGGACGAAGCCGTGGCACAGGCAGCTGAACCTCCTGAACCGGAGGCTCCGGTGCTGGAAGCCGTGAGTAAACTGAAACCCGAACTCAGCCTGCTCATCACGCTTCATTATGTGGACGGCTACTCCATACAGGATCTGGCGAACACCCTGGGAATTCCGGAAAGCACCGTCAAAACCCGTATGAGAAGCGCACGGAAACAGATAGGCAAAGCTCTCCTCGTTGAGCTGGAAGAGGAGGCGGAATAAATGAAGATCAATGAATTTAAAAACAAACTGGCATCTGTGACCCCTGAAGTCCCGGAGCATTTCCACAACAGGGTGGAAATGACCCTGGAAAATATCGTGACACAGGAGGCTCAGATGAAAGAAAGTACTAAACAGGCCATCAAAACCGCAGGCCGGTTCAGCCGCCGCACCCTGGCAATTGCCATCGCGCTGATCCTGGCCCTGGGCGCTATCGCCTTTGCCGCGGCCCAGTGGCATCTGTTTGAGCGGGTTTCCATATCCTACCTCACCGGCGAATCACCGGTAAACGCTGACAGTATCATGCAGCGGGATGTACATAAGGAAACCGTCAACGGCGTGGACATTTCCATCGATGAAGTCGGCTATGACGGCCGGATCCTGATGGTGCAGTATTCCTATCACTTCCCGGATGTGGACAAGCCCTTCGGGGTTACCCTCAGGGATAAATACGGGGACAATATTCCGGAATACCTGCTGGAAGAATCCGGTGGCAACCCCGATGCCATTATCCCGGGCTGGGGCGAAGAAGAAATGTATGAAGCGCTCAGTGCCCATAACGTCGGCTGGTGGTCCGATTCGATCTGGATCAACGGTCAGGAAGTCAACGCGCCTGAAAGTTCCGAAATGGGAATGGACGGCACAACGACTCCCGGCGAAATTGTCTGTTCGCTGGTCTGGCGGCTGAACAATAACGGCGTCATTGTGGATGGTCCCATTGAAATCAGCCTGGCCATCGGCGATACCAGTGAACCTCGGGCTCCTGTTATTTGTGATGAAAACGGAAACCGAAAAAAGCCCGATAAAGGAATGGTCACCTTCACCTATGATGCCGGGGATATCCAGTCCAGGGTCAAAACCTTCCGCCCGGACAAGGAAACAGTCCTGCCCGACGTAACAGCCAAAGTCAGGGAAGCCGCTTTCACGCCCCTGATGACCTATATCACCCTGGACCTGGAAGCCAATCCGGAAGCCATGGCCGCTTTCATCAAGGAAAACGGTGAAAACGTTGTGGATGAGGACGGTACGGTCCTGTGGCCCTACACGCCCATGGATATGTTTGAATCCTGGGTCTGGAGCCTGGAGCTGGTGGATAAAAACGGAAAACTCATCTTCCCCGGGCGGCAGGGATGCGAAGGCGTCGGCAGCGAATACGCGGAATTCCTCTATCCCTACCTGGAGGACATTCCGGATGAACTGTACCTGGCCTCTGTTGAGGAAACAGAAGTGGATGAAAACGGAGATCCCACCGGAGAAGCAAAAG
>JAGAAC010000179.1 GCA_017615475.1 Clostridia bacterium | reverse complement strand
GCCACGGATCATCAGTTCCGCCTTCCGCTTCTGGGCAGCCATCCTGTGGATGTAGTCAAAACCATGGGGCTTCCCATTGCCATGGATTATCTTTCCAGGGTGGACTTTTCCGAAACAGACCGTTTTGAGCGCGTGCTGGCCCTTGAAAGCAGCCGTCTTCGGAAAGTCGGCTGTGTCGTGGTCATCTCTGCCCGTCTGAATATTCCCATGGTGGATATCATGATCCGCATTCACAGGGCTGGCCCCAACATCCGGCTCTATCTTGTCACCTTTGCGCCGGATGATGAAAACGTTCTTCCCCTGATCGACCGCCTTCGCCAGGCCGCCATCGAGGTTTCGTATGTGACGCCGGATCTCTGATCCGGGCGTCACACAGAAACCTCTAAACTGACATCCAACGGATGTCATCCCGGGGTTCGGAACGCCCGGAGGAAGAGCCAGTGGCTCTTCCTCAGTGGAGAACGGGGCGAAGAACCGATGACCTCCAGTGGAGGGAATCTCATCGGTTCTGAGGTCAACCGAAACAAGTGGTCTCCACAGTGTGGAGCCACGTCGATTGAGGTTGCGGGTATCAGCCCAGGGCGGCGTAGCCGAGTCGAGGGATCTCCCCGGCCGCAGCCGATTATTGATTCAAAGAATGGCGCAGCCATTCATCCGCAATTATTCATTCTTCATTCTTCATTTTTCATTATGCAGAATGCATTCCGCATTCTGCATTACCGAAAGGGGGGTCCGTCTGCCATGAGCGAAACAATCCGTTCACGTCTGTCCCATGCGCTGTTGTCCATGCTGCTGGCAGTCGGCCTGTTGTTTCCCCTTCTGGGTATTCTGGATTCCGCACTGGTTTCTCCCCTGCTCCTTCTGCCGGTTGCGGGAATCATTCTTCTTTTTGAACTGGCGTCCATCAACCGTACCGCCGCGCTTGCCGCTGCCGGTGCCGCTGCTGTCCTGCTGCTGCTCTGGCTGTTCACTATGGGCGGTATGCTCACAGTGTCGGACGTGGTCATGGCCATTGTCCTCCGGTTCAACGGAATCCATTCTGCCATCCCCCTTGTCGCCTCATCCGCGGCTCTCCTGCTGACCGTCCTGGTTACGCTGGTCAGTTGTTTTGCCTGCCTGCGGAATGCGTCCGTCCTGCCGGCAACGCTCCTCTGTTTCGGCATGATCCTCCTGATCTATCTGACCGGATCCGAGCAGGTGATTCTTTGGTTCCTGCCCGCGCTGGCTGCTTTTCTCCTTCTCCTGATGACTGAGCGTTTTCCTGAAACGCCTCTGCCCCGTCTGATTCCCTTTGCCGCCCTGCTTGTGGCCCTTGCGTTCCTTCTGGCCGGCAGCGGCACCGGTCAGAATGCCCTTCGCCAGAAGGCAGATGAGCTGCGTCAGGCCGTTCTGGACCGTCTCTTTTTCACCGAGCCTCGTGATGTTTTCTCGCTCAGCCGGGATGGTTATTATCCCCAGGGGCGGGATCAGCTTGGCGGCAAACCCAACCCTAAAGACGGCCCTGTCATGATGGTTTCCACACCCCGCACCACCTATCTCCGCGGCGTCATTCTGAATGAATATACCGGCCGCAAATGGCAGAACACAACCGGCGCACGTCGTTATCTCCGCCAGTCTGCCCGTCTTGCCTCCATGCGGGAAGCTCTGTTTGATGAAAATCTGCCGCCGCTGTCTGTACGCAATGCGCTTTGTGATCCTGTCACGGTTTCCGTCCGCATGATCAATGACAGCGCTTCCACCCTTTTTGTTCCCCAGCGGGTCCGGGAGCTGTATCCCGGCGGTGACCTTGTTCCCTATTTCTCCAATTCCTCTGAACTTTTCATCACCCGCAACCTGAAAGCGGAAGATACCTACAGTGTTTCAGCGCCCCTGTTCCAGGCGGGAGATCCCGGTCTCGGCACGCTGATTGAGATCTGTTCCACGCTGGAAGACAGTGCGTATAGTGATGTCATTGATACTTATACCATTCTTCCGGGCCATCTGGAGGAACCGGTTTATGCCCTGGCTATGGAGATCACTTCCGCCAAGGCTTCCCCCTATCAGAAAGCTCTTGCGATCCAGTCCTGGCTGGGCCGCAATTACCGTTATACACTGGATGTGGATCCGCAGCCTTCGGATATTGATTTTGTCACTCATTTTCTCCTGGATACCCGGGAAGGCTATTGCACCCACTTTGCTTCCGCCATGACCGTTCTCTGCCGCATGGTCGGCCTGCCTGCCCGTTATGTTGAGGGCTATCTGGCAGAACCGGATGAGAGCGGTAACGCGCTGGTAACCGGCCTTTCGGCGCACGCCTGGACCGAAGTCTATTTCAGTGGATTCGGATGGCTCACCTTTGACGCCACACCCAGGCGTACCGGAAACAATAATGCCGATAACACCGGCGACTCCGGTCCTGCTGAAGCGCCCTCTGCTCCCCCTGAGGAGACCCCGCCCGAGCCCACACCTGAACCCACACCGGAACCTGAGCAGAATCCGCCGCAGAATTCGCCTGCTCCGCCTCCTGAATCTCCCGAACCGGAGTCTTCTCCCCAGGATAATGCTTCCGGTTCTTCCGCCTGGTTCTGGATTTTGCTGATTCTGCTTATTCTGGGTGCGGCACTCCGGATCTGGCTCACGGCTCCCGGCACCCGCGCAAAGCGTTCCGGATCCGATATGGATCGTTTTGATGTCTGGACACAGGAAATTACCGATCTGCTCTATGCGGAGAACCTGGTCCGCAGCAAGGGTGAATCGCCCATGGCTTTCGGACGCAGGATAGACCGTTCCGCCAGGTTCAGTGTTTCCCTGAATTCCGTTTGCGAGTGTATTTCCCTGATCCGTTATTCCCGTTCCGTTGCATCGGATACGGATATCGGCCTGGTCAGGGATTCCTCCATCCTGCTGAAGTCGGAACTCAGCCGTCCTGCCCTCGCCCGCTATTTCTTCCGCCGCGTCTTTGTACCGGTAAAAAAGAGGCCGTCGCTTTAGCGATTGGCCTCTTTTAACTCTAAACTCTTCACTTTTCACTCTGCACTCTTCACCAATGCCTGCCGTTTCTTTTATCAGCAGTCCTGAGTAATCATCACATTGGGCGAAGCCCAATATTTCACATTTGCCGAAGGCAAATATTTCACATCGGCCGATCCATCGGCCGATATTTCACATTTCAAAGCAATTTCATTGCTTTGAAATATTTCATTGATCGTTTTGTTTATTTAAACAAAACGATCCGTGGCTGGCATTCCATATCCTTTTTCGCGATTCGCAGTGCTTCCGCCCCGCTGCAGATCTCAGCAGGATCAAACAGGCCTGTAAACGCTTCAGGACCGGAAATCGGCCAGTCCCGGTTATACTCTGTTTTATAGTGCATCGGCAGGATAATCCGTGCATTCAGCTGTTCTGCCGTCTGTTTTGCCGTCTCCGCGTCAATCGTATAGAAGCCGCCTACGGGTATCATCAGCACATCCGGATTTTTCAGCACTGCCAGCTGCTCCTGGGTCAGTGTGCATCCCAGGTCACCCAGATGGACAATCCGCAGTCCTTCCGTCTCAATCAGGAACAGGAGGGTTTCCCCGCGCTTGCTTCCGCCCGCGTCATCATGAAATCCGCGGATTGCCGTCACCTTCACGTCCGGCTCCGGCCGGAAAACACCGTCTTTGTCAATAATTCGGGGCTTTCCTGTCACGTTCTCCACCGCGTCGTGATCATGGTGGTGATGGGAAACAAGCACAGCATCCGCCGCTGTTTTCCGCAGGGGATATCCGCAGGAGGCATCATAGGGATCCGTTACAATGCGGACCCCGTTTTCGTTCTCAATCAGGAATTCCGCGTGGCCGAGATGCTGAATAAACATAATGCTTTATTCCTTTCTGGCTCTGAAATATGCCGGATGAACAGCCGGAAGCTGTTCCCCTTTCCGCAGGCGTTCCGCCCAGCTGCGATGCAGTCCCGCGCACGCGGCTTCCAGCGCTTTTTCGCCTTCTTCCGCGGCTTTGATCAGAATACACTGCACTCTTTCCGCCTCTTTATCGTCACTGCCGGGATGGCGTTCAAGGAGGCTTCGGCAGCAGTCCGCTTCCGGCCCGAAGAAGCCCTCATACCATTTTTCCGGCGGCTCCTGTGCGGGTTTCCTGAGCTGAATCCATCCTTCCGCTTCCATGGTTTCCCATCCTTTTGCGGACAGCTCGTCCAGGAAGCACTGTTTCTCATTCTCCCCGCACAGCGCCGGGAGATCGGTGGCATACAGCCAGTCATCCAGCAGGCTCCTGCGGAGAACCGGTGTCCTGTGCGGGCCCGGAGCTGAAAGAATTTCCTTCAGTTCTCTCCTGAAAGCGTTAATCCGCATTTTCCAGTCCTCTTACAGTAAGCGGCGTATTTTTCAGGATTGATTCCACTGTTTCAGCCGAATGGCTCATGTTTTTCCGCTGATCTTTGTCCATCCCGTCCGGTGCGCTGCCGTTGGAAGCGATACAGCGATAGTAATACCGTCCGTCCTGTTTATATTTCCAGGTATAAACCGGCGTATACTCCGGCCCGAGGATCAGGGCGCCGCCCTTTCCGTCGCTCCGGATTGTTACATGAAGCAGGTAACCTGACTGGCGTTTGACGTTGCCCCTGTCTCCGCCCAGCAGGGTTCCAAGGCTCCAGACGCAGAGAACGGAACTTCCGTCCTTTCCTGTGATATACTCGGCTGCCTGGGGAATATGACTTCCGTTGCCGACAATCATGTCAGCTCCCGCCTGGGCAATACCGGCAGCCAGTTCTTTCTGGGTTCGGTCAGGTTCCTTGCCGTTCTTGCCCCAGTTGACCAGGACAATCACCGCTTCAGCTCCCTGTTCTCTTGCTGCCGCGATATCAGCGGATATCTGCTCAATATCCGCATCCGGTACCATACCGGAGGTTTCTTCCTTGATCATGGCTTTCCTGGTCTTGGAGGAAATGGTGGAGGTATACTGCAGAAAAGCAGTCTTCACGCCGCCGGCGTTCGTCATCACAGGTGCGCTGCCCTCATCCGCGTAGCGGATTCCCAGTGCCTTGATTCCCTGGGTGTTCAGGGTGTCCAGCGTGGCTTCCACGCCTTCCCGCCCGTTGGCATAACTTTGGGAAAAACCGCAGGCTGCCATTCCGAATCCGGCTTCCTTCAGCAGTCCTGAAGCTGAAGCAGGAGCGGTATTGTCATTGGCTTTATGCTTGTCGCTCAGGATATTCTCCAGGAAAACAACGTTCACATCCGCTTTGATCTGCGGAGCAAGCAGCATCATCACATCCGCGTAATCCGTCACTTTGGAATCCGCGTTCCAGCTGTTTTTCCGTACCTCACCGGACAGGGAAATACTGCCTCCGATGGTCAGGGTACAGCTGTTATTCGTTTCCTGCGGAACAGGTGTCACGTCATATACGGGAGGGGCGGTGACCTGTGCGGTCTCTGTCCTGCCCTCCGCTGCTTTGGTTTCCTCAGTGGTATCACGGGAAGGATCTTCCTGAAGTTCAAGTACATTCACATTCTTCCGGTTCAGGTTGATCGAGGCTCCTGAGGAGAGCCTGCCCAGCACCAGTACTGATCCGCAGATAACTACTGCCAGCAGTCCCAGCATGAAGACGGTACCGGCGGACAGTTTACGGCGACCGCCTTTTCTTCTGCCGCTCATGTGCTCTCCCTCCTTTCCGTGGTTTCTGTTGATCCTTTTATCTCAGGATAACAGTCAGAAGCGCGCTGAAAACCAGGATACCCGCCAGGACCAGCGCCAGAATCCGGGCGCCCGTCTGTCTTCTGCTGCTCTTTCTTTCTGCCATTTCGAGTGTCTCCTCTCTGTGAACATGCTTTGGTTATTATATCATGGCCATTCTGAAATGTAAAAGAGGAGACCGCTTTCCGGCGGTCTCCTGCGTTTACGCATAAGGCTCAGCGTTCGTGTCCGGTCTTAAGCTTCAGGCTTGTCGCCGGTGGAGGAGTCATGGCTCCTGTTTGTCCGCACCCTGCTTTCCTCGCCGCCGGGTTTGAAGCTTGCCGTGTAGGTAGCGTCTTCCCCTGCTTCGGAGCTGGAGTAACGGCCGTAAGGATTCCGTGTCCCCGTCTTGTACTGTTTCGGCGCGTTCTGGGTCTGTGAGGGTACCGTCGGCGTGGCTTTGGGCTTTGTGGAGCCCGCGGTTCCTGTATAGTTGCCGGTTCTCACTCTGGCCGCGTTCTGTGCGGAAGCAGGCTGTCCGGCTGTCGGTGTTTCCTGCCTCTGCCGGATTTTCTGCTGCTGGGCCACCTTTTTCTGGGCCATTCTCTGGGCTGCCTTCCGTTTACGTTCCCTCTGCGCATACCAGTAGTATCCGCCGCCGCCCGCTGCAGCAAGGATCACTCCGGCAGCAATCCAGCCACCGGCGCCGCCTGTGCTCTGCTCCTGCGGGAAATCAGTAATTTCCTCTGTGGCAACAGGTTCGGGAGAGGAGGAAGGTTCTTCCGTTGCCTTGCCCAGTTTGCCTTCAATGTAATCCATTGCCCGGGTCACGGAACCTTCCGGATCCTTGGCATCCTTATAGAATTTCTCCAGTTCGGTCTTCAGGTCTTCCCGCTTCAGATCGCCCTTCTGGAGCTGATCGATGAGGGAATTGACAAATTCGTTCTTCTCAAACTCATTCTCTGCCAGCGGAGCCGGTGTGGCAAAGGGATCGAAAGGTTCATAGCTGACCGTGGATCCCGTGGCCGGGTTCACCCACTCGCTGACCTTCTGGTCCTCAGCTGATACGATACCGGAAGGAATGCCGGTGGTTGCCGGGTTGGATCCGCTGTTGCTGCTGCTCGCGGTATTCTGGGTGCTGCTGTTGTTAAGCAGGCCTTCCTGGTACCTGGAGGACGAGAGGAATTCCTCGGCCTCACCAACGGTCATCTGCTTGAAGTACTTTCCATTCAGGTATCCCTCCTGGTTGTCATAGGATACCTTGTACCAGGTTTCACCGCCGGACTGCACTGTTCCGTAAACAATGAACAGCGCGTACTTCTTCATCAGCTTGATGCGCCTGGAGCTGGAATTGGGTTCAGCCCGGAAGTTTACCGCATCCGTCGTCACATAACCGTAGCAGCTCATTTCCGTCGGATTATAGCTGTACGGTGCGGGAGTAACATTCATCACGGGGGTGGTACCGGGACGGATCAGGTTGGAGTAAGCCTGCAGTTCACCTTCGGAGATAAGTCTCAGCAGGTCCGCCCGTACATAACCCCACTTGCCGTCATATTCCGCCACGTGCCATGCCACGCCGTCAATATAGACCTGACCGGTCACGTAAACCACCTTGTTCACCGGCAGTTCTTCATTGATGGAGCTGGAGGCTGTCGGCCACTGGCGGACCGGAACACCGTCACCGATGGTGATGGCATACCCTGTCTGCTGATACGGCTCCCGTGTCGGAGCAGCCGTCGGCGTAGCCGTCGGAGCCGCTGTAGGCGCTTCTGTCGGAACCGCTGTCGGGGCTGCGGTGGGTGCCTCTGTCGGAGCAGCCGTCGGAACCGCGGTGGGGGCCTCAGTCGGAGCCTCTGTCGGTGCCTCTGTGGGAGGTGCGGTCGGAGGATCGGTGGGAGCCGGACTGTCTGTAGGCGCTACGGTCGGTTCTTCTGTCGCGGGAATGGTGACCGCTTCCGTAGGTTTCTCCGCCATGGGAACATTCTCAATCGGCACGGCAGGCGCCGGGCTGGACTGGGCGCTGTCCCATGCCGCGCTGTCTTCTTCCGTCAGCGCGTCCAGATATTCAGTCATGATATAGCCGGTTTTCCCGTTCACCTGGGCATAGGTCCATACTTCGCCCGCTTCATTCTCCTGCGTATAGATCATATATACGTAGGTGTTCTTGCTCAGCTGGCTCAGCTTGGCAGCCTTGGTGCTGGGTTCCTTGCGGAAATAAACCTTGCTGTTTGTTTTGCCGTAACGGTTCTGCAGGGCGCCCACCGGGATTTCCGGTTCCGGAGTCTCCGTCGGTGCCGTGGTGGGTGTTGCGCTGGGTTCCGGCGTATTCGCCTGTGTTTCTTCGGTCGGTGCCTCAGTTTCCTGATTCGTTGCGGCGGAAATGCCGCTCTCGCCTGTTTCATCCGCAGGCGCGGGAGCTTCAGTAATCTCCTCGGCCGGCGCGGGGGTGTCGGTGGCAGGCGCCGGGAACAGTTCTTCCTCTGTTCTTACAGGAGCGGGAGTGGGCTGCAGGCTGTCCCAGGCAGCGCTGTCCTCTTCTGTCAGCTCATCCAGGAATTCGGTTTTGATATATCCCAGCTGTCCGTTGACATCAACATAGGTCCAGCTTTCACCGGCCTTGTTCAGTTCCGCGCGAAGCAGGAATACGTGCTGGCCCTTGTCCAGTCTCGCAATCAGCTTGCCGTCCTTGTCAGGCTGTGCCCTGAATGCCAGCTTGCCCGCGTTGGTGACGCCGTAGCGGTTGATCATCGCGCCTTCTGTGATTGCAGGAGCTTCCGTGGGAACTTCCGTAGGCGCTTCTGTCGGAGCCTCGGTCGGGGCCTCTGTAGGAGCTTCAGTAGGAGCTTCGGTCGGAGCTTCGGTAGGTGCTTCCGTGGGTGCCTCAGTCGGAGCTTCGGTAGGTGCTTCGGTAGGCGCTTCCGTGGGTGCCTCGGTCGGCGCTTCGGTGGGAGCTTCTGTCGGGGCTTCCGTCGGGAAAACATCCTCATAGGTAAACAGCGGTGCCGGGCTGGACTGCACATTGTTCCACGCGTCGCTGTCTTCCACGGTCAGTACGGTAATGAATTCACTCATCACATAACCCGTATGTCCTTCCGCTTCTACCAGCGTCCAGTTTTCACCGGCCGCGTTGGTCTGTGTATAAATCAGGTAAACCATGGTGTTCGGGGCTAGTTCGCCGTACTTACCGGCATCCTTGCTGGGCTCCTTCCGATAGTTGACCTTCTTTGTGATGACACCGTAGCGATTGATCATTTCGCCCACAGGCATGGAAGGAGCTTCCGTCGGTGCGGCGGTCGGGACTTCCGTAGGTGCTTCAGTGGGAGCTTCTGTCGGTGCGGCTTCCGTTTCTGTTTCGGGAATATATACCTCGTTTACAGGTTCCTCGGGCTGCAGATAGTCAGGAACTTCCGTAATCGCAGGTTCAGTATACGGCACTTCCGTAATCTCAGGTTCAATATACGGTTCTTCAGTGATTACCGGTTCAATATACGGTTCTTCCGTAATTTCGGGTTCAATATACGGAACTTCAGTGAACATCGGTTCCTCGGTGATTTCCGGCTCCACGTACGGTTCTTCAGTGATTTCCGGTTCGATTTCCTGCGGAACAGGCTGATCGGTTACCGTGGAAATATAAAGATAGAACACTTCCGTCATGCCGGTATCCGGATCGGTAGCGGAAACAGGGATGCAGCTCACGCCGTCCATTGTTTCGCCCGCGTCGGTAACCCCTTCCAGGATGCTTCCCGGGACAGGGAAATACTCATAGGCATGGGAAGGATGGGACACTGAAAACACCAGGGAATACAGCGGCGCTTCCGGCGGTACATACGCCCAGAAGCATCCTTCACCCGTCTCGGTTTCTCCGGCGGGTACAGCATACACGCTGCGGGTTTCCCCGTTCTCATCGGCCCAGCTGAGGGAGATCTGCAGTTCGCCCCAGTCCATGCTCGCGGCAAAGGCCGCCGGCAGGGCAGGCAGAAGCAGCAGCAAAGCAGTCAGCAGTGCCGCGGTTCTTTTCAGGATCCATAGATGCTTGTTTTTCATAATCCGGTCCTCCTGAATCAGAAAATATGAAAAGAACAATTCCCGTTCATTTTACCGTCGTACGGATACCGTGTCAATGAATCCGGTCCTCCGGCAAGCCCGTGCGTTACCGGAAGGAAAAGCACGGAGAACTGTCGAAATTGAAGGAACGTAATCAAACATAGAAACGGTTGGGACATCCGTTTTCTTCCCGGAAGGTCTGTAAAACATGAGTTTTTTCTGGAGTCGTTTTCTTGCCGCTCCGCAGGGAGCGGACCGTTTCCTGTCGCCGGCGCAGTTTTTTTACAGTCTGCCTGTGCTGGAAACGGATGACCTGGTCCTCCGCAAACCCTGTATGAAAGACGCGAAGGACATTTTTCGCTATGCCTCCGATGAGGAGGTGGCGCGGTATGTTCTCTGGGAACCGCACCGCCGCCTTTCGGAAACCAGGATGTTTGTGCGGGAGCTCCGCGGCCGCTGCCGGGCAGGCTGGCCTTCTTCCTGGGCTGTCGTACTCCGTGAAAGCGGAACCGTCATCGGAACCATCGGCTTTGTCTGGTATTCCTCCGAGAATAATTCAGCGGAACTGGGCTACAGCTTTTCACGGGAACACTGGAATCACGGTTATGCCACCCAGGCCCTGAAAGCTGTCACCGATATTCTTTTCCGTTCCCTGCCTCTGAACCGGCTGGAAGCCCAGCATGATGTACGCAACCCCGCCAGCGGCCGGGTCATGCAAAAATGCGGCTACACACAGGAAGGGATCCTGCGGGGCCGCATTCTGAACAAAGGGGAATATGTGGATACCGCGCTGTACGCGCTGCTCCGTTCTGACTGGGAAGCCGATCAGCGGTAAGTGCTCATCCGCCTCCGGAACACATCCTCCCGGGCAACAGACCATCCGAAAAAGCCAAGCACATCTCCCAGCTTCTGATACAGGCCGTGGCTGTAAGCAATCAGCCCGGCCTTTTCCAGGTGCATGCTTCCCTTTTCGTCCAGGAGATCTCCCCGGACCATAACGGATACCACTTCGCCTATAAACATATCATGACTGCCCAGTTCCAGCACATGCCGGACCTTGCAGCAAAGGCTCACCGGTGCGCCTTTGACAGCAGGAGCGGTCATCAGTCCATCCGCTGCCATGTATTCAAAGCCGGTTTCCCGGGCCTTGTCCGTATCCCGTCCGCTTTTGACACCGCAGAAATCCACTCCCCGGGCCATTTTCTCATCCGCGAGGTTGACAACAAACTCCCCCGATCCGAGGATCAGCCCGTGAGAATACCGTTCCTTCCGGACGCTCACGGATACCATCGGAGGCTCGGAATTGACCGTTCCCGCCCAGGCAAGTGTGATCATATTTTTGTTCTCCGGATGTTCTTTTTCCGCGCAGCTGACCAGCACCACAGGGGTTGGATTCAGCATGGTGGAAGGCGGAAGAATCCGGTATTGCTGCTTGTCCATATTCATCTCTCCAGTCCTTGAAGAATCACGGATTTAGTGTATAATAGTTTTGTTATGCAGTCAATGCATTCAGGAAGGAGTTGAAAGCCTTTGAACGCCTATCGGGGTAAACATGTTTCCGCCGCTGCGCGCCGTGCTTCTCCCTCCTTCCATCGCGGCCGTCATCAGGTGCGGTATCATCACCGCCGCCGTTCGCTGATTGCCGTTGTGGTGCTGGTTTTGCTGGTTCTGCTCTATCCCCTGCTGGAGGCCCGCCTCATTCAGACTGAGAGGGTTACCCTGCAGTCGGATGACCTTCCTGCGGAAGCCAACAACCTGCGCATTGTTTATCTCAGTGATATTCATTACGGTTTCTGGTTCTCAGACGCGGATGTGGGCAGGCTGGTATCAAGGATCAACAGTCTCCGTCCCGACCTGGTGCTCCTCGGCGGGGACTACGGTACGGATAATGAGTCCGCCGTTGGTTTCTTCAATTCCCTCAGGAAACAGGGAACCCTTCATTCCCGTTACGGAGTTTTCGGAGTCGTTGGGGATATGGACCGCGGTAAATCCTCTGCTGACCTTACCCGCCTGACCGAATCCATGACCAACGCCGGTGTCACAGCCCTGGTGAATAAAGTAGCCGCTGTCAACATCGCTGCAAACCGGATCTATATTGCCGGTGTGGATGATTACATTGCCGGCGAGCCTAATCTCAAATCAGTGGCCGGTTCTGTTTCCGCCCGGGACTATGTGATTTTCCTCAGCCATAATCCCACCGTCATTCCGGACGCTCAGCTGGCTTCGGACTCTTCCGGATCGCTCGGTTGGTTTGACCTGGGTCTCTTCGGCCATACGCACGGCGGCCAGATGAAGATTTTCGGTTCCATGCTGGATATTGCGGAAGATGTACCGGACCGGTACCGGAGCGGCTGGCTCAAGGAAAACCGTGTTGATCTTCTGATCTCCCGGGGCGTCGGTACCCTGATTTACCCCGGAAGGCTGTTCTGCTTCCCCCAGATACACTATATTACCGTCACCTATTAACGCGTTTTGACCCCGCACACTTGATTCAGAAAGGAATTCCCATGCAGACTGATACCCGCGTTCAGCTGAACGATGTATCCTATACCTATGAAGAGCAGGCTCAGCCTGCTCTTTCCGGCGTCTCCGCGGTTATTCAGCCGGGTGAGTTTGTGGCCGTCCTGGGCCACAATGGTTCCGGCAAATCCACCCTGGCCAAGCTCCTGAACGCGCTCTACATCCCCACTGAGGGAAATGTGCTCGTTTGCGGCTATGATACCCGGGAAGAAAAGCTCGTCTGGGAGATCCGGCAGCGTGCCGGAATGATCTTCCAGAATCCGGACAACCAGATCGTTGCCACCGTCGTCAAGGAAGATGTGGCCTTCGGCCTGGAAAACCTGGGCGTGCCGACGGAAGAGATGCTTCCCCGGATCGAGAGTTCCCTCTCCGCAGTCCGGATGAGCAAGTACGCCGATACAGCGCCGCATATGCTCTCCGGCGGCCAGAAGCAGCGTGTCGCCATCGCCGGAATCCTGGCCATGGAACCTTCCGTGATCATCGCCGATGAAGCCACTGCCATGCTGGATCCTTCCGGCCGCAAGGAAGTACTGGAAACCATCCGCACCCTGAACCGCCTGAAAGGCATTACCGTCATCTGGATTACCCACTTCATGGAAGAGGCCGCCCAGGCGGACCGCGTGCTCGTCATAACCGACGGCCGGATCCGTCTTTCCGGTACCCCCGCCGAGGTGTTTGACCGGGTGGACGAAATGCGGGAAATGCATCTGGATGTCCCCCATATGACCGCGCTTGCCGCGGAGCTCCGTGCTGCCGGCATGCCCCTGAAATCCGGCATCCTGACTGTTGAGGAGCTTGTAGAGGAGGTGGAAAGACTGTGTCCATTGAAGTCAGCCACCTGACCCACTGCTATTCCGAGGGGAGTGCCCTGCGTACAGTCGCTCTGAACGATGTTTCTTTCCGCATTGAAGACGGTGAATTCATCGGCATCATCGGCCATACCGGCAGCGGCAAATCCACCCTGGTCCAGCATCTCAACGGCTTGCTGAAGCCCTCCTCCGGCCAGGTTCTGGTCGACGGGGAGGACCTGAACGGTGAACATGTCAACCGCCGTGCCCTGCGCCAGCGGATCGGCCTGGTCTTCCAGTATCCGGAATACCAGCTTTTCGAGGAAACCGTTGCGAAGGATATCGCCTTCGGCCCGAAAAACCAGGGGCTCTCCGCTGATGAAATTGCGGAGCGTGTTCGTTATGCCATGGACTGCGTCCATCTGAATTATGAAAAATACGCGGAACGGAGTCCCTTCGAGCTCTCCGGCGGCCAGATGCGCCGCGTTGCCATTGCCGGCGTGCTGGCCATGCGTCCTTCCGTCCTGATTCTGGACGAGCCTACCGCCGGCCTTGATCCCCGCGGCAGGGACAAAATCCTGACCATGCTGGAAGAGCTTCACGCCCGGGAACATGTCACCATCATCATGGTTTCCCACAGCATGGATGATATGGCCCGCCTGGCTGACCGCCTGATCGTCATGAGCGAGGGGAAAATCGTCGCCGACGGCCTTCCCCGGGAAATCTTTGCCCGGGAGGATATGATGACCTCCATCGGCCTGGACGTTCCCGCCGCCGCGCGCCTGTGCGCCCAGCTCAGGACAAAGGGGTACGACCTGCCCGCTGATCTTTTCAGGCCGGAAGAACTGAAGGAACAGGTTCTCCGCCTCTGGAAGGAGGGATCCGCGTGCTGAACAACATTACCATGGGTCAGTACTACCCGGTGGACAGTAAGGTTCACCGCCTGGATCCCCGGATCAAGCTGATCCTGACCATCGTCTTTATTGTCGCCGTTTTCATGGCAAAAACCTTCGCAGGCTATGCCCTGATCCTTGGTTTTGTCTGGATGACCTCCCGTCTGGCAAACGTTCCTTTCCGCATGCTGATGCGCGGTCTGAAACCGCTTCGCCTGATCATCATCCTGACGTTCCTGCTGAATCTGTTCTTTACTCAGGGCGACACTGTATGGATTGAGTTCTGGGTCATCCGGATTACGAAGGAAGGCTTTATGCAGGCCGCGTTCTATTCCCTGCGTCTGGCTTTCCTGGTCGTCGGCACCAGCCTGCTGACCCTTACCACTTCCCCCGTAGCCCTTTCAGACGGCATTGAGATCCTGCTCACGCCCCTGAAGAAGATTCACTTTCCCGCTCACGAACTGGCCATGATGATGACCATTGCCCTCCGTTTTATCCCCACCCTGTTGGAGGAGACGGATAAGATCATGAAGGCCCAGATGGCCCGCGGTGCGGATTTTGAAAGCGGAAACCTGCTTTCGCGTGCAAAGGCTATGGTACCGCTCCTGGTTCCGCTGTTTGTCAGTGCCTTCCGCCGTGCCGGTGATCTGGCCATGGCCATGGAAAGCCGCTGCTATCATGGCGGCGAAGGCCGCACACGTCTCCGCGTGCTGAAAATCACCCGGAATGACTGGATTGCCTGCGGCGCGATGGCCGTGCTGCTCGGGCTGATTATACTGGAGGGAATCATTCTTTGAAACGGATCCTGCTGACAGTCGAATATGACGGCACCGCTTATGCCGGGTGGCAGCGCCAGATCAACGGCCTGGCTGTTCAGCAGGTACTGGAGGAGGCGCTTTCTTCCGCCTGCGGTCATCCGGTTACAGTGACCGGTGCTTCCCGTACAGATGCCGGCGTGCATGCGCTGGATCAGAAGGTCCACTTTGACACAGACTGTTCAATCCCGGCGGATAAGTATCCCTTTGTGCTGAACACAATGCTTCCGCCGGATATCCGGGTACTGGAAGGCCGGGAAGTTCCCGGTGATTTCCATGCCCGTTTCCTTACTTCCGGAAAAACTTATACTTACCGTATCTGGAATGCCCGCCATGCCAGCGCGCTTCGGCGGAATACCCATTGGCATATCCCCGTCCCGCTGGCGGAAACTCCTGTGCGCCAGGCTCTGGAAACCCTTCCCGGAAAGCATGACTTTGCGGCTTTTCAGGCTTCCAGCGGCACCGCTAAAACCACAATCCGGACCCTTCGTTCCGCGGAGCTGGAGATTCACGGAAACGAGTGGATTCTCACCGTCAGCGGCGATGCCTTCCTCTATAATATGGTCCGCATCATCGCCGGAACGGTCGCGGAAATCGGCCTTGGCAGGCTGAAACCCGATGCCTTCACCAGGGCTTTTGAAACGCTGGATCGTCTTGCCCTTGGTATGACAGCCCCGGCTCACGGCCTTGAACTGACCCAGGTCCGCTACCCGGAAAAAGCCTTTACTGACCCTTCATCCGTAAGATGGCACGAGGAAGATGCAAATGGTTCGACTGACTAATCTGAAGGTGCCCCTGGATTACACAGAGGACTCATTGAAAACGATTCTCCTGAAAAAGCTGAAACTGTCTCCGTCTGAGCTTGTTTCCTTTTCTGTCTCCAGACGCAGCATTGACGCACGGGATAAGCAGGATGTCCATTTCGTCCTGTCCGTTGATCTCACACTGAAAAACGAACAGTCCGCCCTGCGCCATAACAAAAACCTTACTCAGATTCAGTCTCAAAAAACAAACCATTCTGAATTCTTAATTCTGAATTCTGAATTAAACCGTCGGCA
Organism: Clostridia bacterium; assembly: GCA_017615475.1. Lineage (GTDB taxonomy): Bacteria > Bacillota > Clostridia > Christensenellales > Aristaeellaceae > Aristaeella. The sequence continues at coordinate 473 of JAGAAC010000179.1, read as the reverse complement.
GACGGTAAAGCCTTTGGTGGTTGGTGCCGGCCCTGCCGGTCTCTTCGCGGCCCTGACCCTTGCCCGTGCCGGTGTATCTCCCGTGCTCATAGAACGCGGAAAATCCGTGGATGCCCGCACCAATGACGTCGCTGCCATGCAGCAGGAAGGGATTCTCAATCCTGACTCAAACGTCCAGTTCGGCGAGGGTGGCGCAGGTGCTTTCTCTGACGGCAAACTCACCTGCGGAGTAAAAAGTCCCCATATCAGGAACATTCTCGACACTTTCGTCGCTCACGGAGCGCCGGAATCCATCCTGATTGACCAGAAACCTCATATCGGCACAGACCGCTTGAAAGGCGTTGTTTCCTCCATCCGGGAGGAGATCATCCGTCTCGGAGGCACTGTTCTTTTTGAAACCCGCCTGGAGGAGCTGATCCTCAAAGGCGGCCATGTGGAAGGCGCGGTTCTGTCCCATCACGGGGAACGCCGGG
>JAGAAC010000036.1 GCA_017615475.1 Clostridia bacterium | reverse complement strand
GGTTTCTGCAGGCCGAGGATTGTGCGCATGAGCGTTGTTTTTCCGGAACCGTTTTCCCCGATGATGCACAGGTACTGGCCGGCTTCTACGGAAAAAGACAGGTCATCCAGAACGGTATGGCCTTCATATCCGAGCCGCAGCCGGTCACAGGTCAGTTGAGACATAACAGTGTACTGCCTTTCTTTTCCTTCTGTTGATCAGTTCAGTGCTTCTTTCAGCACGTTCAGGTTTTCTTCCATAATGGACAGGTAGGAGATGCCTTTTTCCACGTCTTCCGCAGTGACAGACTGCAGGGAATTCAGGGTCAGCACCTTGCGGTCCAAAGCATTGGCCGTGGCAAGGACGGTGTCCGCGATTTTGCGGTTTCCGCTTTCAATGGTCAGCACAGCGGGCAGGTTCAGTTCGCTGACTTTTTTCGCCAGGAAGGCGATGGTTTCAAAGCTGGCTTCCGATTCCGCGGAGCAGCCGGAGAAGGCGGCGAAATAGGTCAGGCCGTAGTCATCCGTCAGGTAGCGGAAGGGGAAACGGTCGGCGAACAGCACGGTTTTGAAGGCGGCGCTCTCGGTCACGGCGGTATACTGCTCATCCAGTACCTTTAGCTGCTCGTCATAGGCGGCGGCGTTGGCGCGGACAGCATCAGCACGGGCGGGATCAATAGAAGTCAAGGCTTCGGCAATGACGGCGGTCAGCTTCCTCGCATTGCGCAGGCTGAGCCAGACGTGCTCGTCATATTCTTCCTCTTCCTCATGGTCGTGGTCATGATCGTGGTCATGCTCTTCCTCATGATCATGTTCTTCCTCATGGTCATGATCGTGGTCTTCATCATGGTCCTCATCGTGGTCATGATCCTCATCATGATCATCCTCTTCGTTGTGATCATGATGATGTTCATGCTCCATACCTTCAACGGTTTCCTCAATCTTCAGGTCTTCCCCCATGGCTTCTGTCAGGTTGATGGAAACCAGGTCGGGATTCATGGCGGATTCCAGCACGTCTTCCACCCACTCGTCACTTTCGCCGCCGACATAGATGAACAGGTCCGCAGTGGAAATTGTCATGATGTCCTGGGCAGAGGGCTGATAGGAATGCAGGTCCACGCCGTTGTCCAGCAGCAGGACCAGTTTGGCGTCTGCATCTTCGCCGACGATCTGACGGGCCCAGTCATAGAGAGGGAAGATGGTGGTGACAATGGTCAGGGGCTTGCTTTCAGCCATACCCGCGCAGGGAATCATACCGATGAACAGGAACAGGGAAAGCAGGACCGCGATAAACTTTTTCATTTTGATTATTCCTCCGGTTATATGTGATTAACTGTGTTATGAATAGCATAAAACAGGAATCCCAAAGCACAACTGATATGCCGCAGGCATACGATGCTCTTTGGGATTCCTGTGAGAAATGCAGTTAATCGTTCATCCGGATCTTCCGGCTGACCGGTGTGCCGGCACTGTGGTCGTATCCCGTTCCCGGCGCGTGGTAGGCGGACCGGGCCGCAGCCTGCACAGAACGCAGCAGCATCATGGCCGCAATCAGGCAGAACAAGCGCATAAGCGCACCGGTCATGGCGATCATCGCGCAGACCGGGCAGTGCTCGCCGCAGCAGTCATGATCCGCTTCCCGGATCAGGAAGGCAGACGAAACAAGCAGCATCAGCACAAAACCGATGCAGAGCAGAAGAGCACGGAAGCGTTTCCGCATGTTCATAAGCTGCCTTCCTCCTTTCTTTCTTTCTTTCCGTATTCTATCATAATTGTCAATACAATGCAAAAAGATACGTACATATTTTTTTCCCCCGAAGCTGTAACATACCGGTCTTCGGCCCGTATTGTAAATAACAGGTTTTTTTCGGGGAGGAGATCCGATGATCAGTCATCATTGCAGGACGCTGCTGGGTGTTTACAGCTTCCGCCAGCGGGCTGCTTTTGCCGGGAAAGGGCTTCTGTGGCTTGGCGCTGCAGTGCTTTTTCTGCTGTTTGCCGGCCGGATCGGGGAGAAAATCGGGCAGTTTTGTGAACAGTACGGGGAAAGCCTGGTCCGGGCTTTATGCGGCTTTATGGCGCTGTTCCTGCTGTTTGCGTCGGTAATGGAGTACAGGCATATTGTCACGGTCTCCTGTCCTGATAATGACTTTTCTTTCTACTACAGCTGCGGGTTCAGCCGGAGACTTTACAGGGTGCTGCGGCTGCTGCGGGCTGTGCCCGTTGGTTCGGTTTCCCTGGAACTGTCCTGTCTCCTGTGTTTTCCCCTGATCGGAACGGGCGGCGGGAAGGCTTTTTTTGCCGCGGGATGGCTGGTGCTGCTGGCTGTCTGCTGCGTTGTTTCGGACCGTTCCGGGAAGCGGAGCGGACGAACCGGCCTGACAGACATGATCCGGACAGGCCTGCTCCGTAAAGGACGTACCGGTGCTCTGCTGGCGTTTTCATTTTCCGGGGCGGGGAAGGGTATCCTGTTTCTTCTGCTGGCAGGCCTGGGTATCCTGCTGGGCACACAGACGCCCTGGTCCCTTCTTTCCTGCTGGTTGCCTGCCTGGCTTTCCTATTATTTTGTCATCTTTACGGTGGAAGATTACGGAAAGCATGCCGGGTTTCACCAGCTGCTGCCCTGCACCTTCCGCCGGCTGGTCCGGGATGATCTGAAGGTATCCGCTTTCTTCTGCGGGGCGGTGCTCCTGGCAGCCGGCTCGGCTTTTGCCCTGGCGCACGGCCTGTCTGCGGAAGCCGCCGCCGTGCCGGTATTGATGTGGCTTTATGCCCTGTCCAACCATGCTGCGCTTTATTTCCTGCTGGAGCCCATGCTTCCGGCGGAAAAGCTGACGGATACCTTTGCGCCGGTGCTTGTTTTGATTGCTGTTCTTCAGGTGATTCCGGGCTTTTCGCTGCTGCTGATGGTGCTTTTATGGAGACGGAGACGGAAAACCCTGAATCAATCTGTACCATGGGGGAGAAAAGCATGCTGAGGATCGAAAACCTGACAAAGAAATACGGACAGGCCGGTGTGAACCGGGTATCCTTCAGTGCGGAGGAAGGGACTGTCACCGGAATCGTCGGCCCCAACGGTGTGGGAAAAACAACCCTGCTGCAGTGTATTGCCGGAATCCTGGAGCCGGATGAAGGACAGGTTTCCTGGAACGGGCAGCCGGTGGTTTATCCGGCCGGGGAAATATTCGGATACATGCCGGAGTTTCCGGCGGTTCCCCGATTTCTGACGCCCCGGCAGACGATCCTGTATATGCTGCGGATGAAAAATCTTCCTGCCGGAAACGAAAAGGTGGAGGCTTTGCTGGAAACTTTTCAGCTGTCCGGTTTCGCGGACAAAAAGAACAAGGCTCTTTCCCAGGGGATGCTGAAGCGTGTGACGATGTGCCTGGCTTTCCTGGGAGATCCGCCGGTGCTGCTCCTGGATGAACCGACAAACGGCCTGGACACGGCCGGACTGCTGATGCTCAAGGACCGGATTCGGGAGGCACAATCCCGCGGCGCGATTGTTCTGGTTTCCAGCCATGTGCTGGATTTTCTCAGCAGTATCAATACGCAGACAATGTTCCTGAAGGGAACGGAATGCAGGACGATTGACCGGGGTTCCGGGATATCGCTGGAGGAAAAGTACAGGGTATATTTCGGGCTGTGACACCTGCGGTGTAAATGCGGTCAGGACGATTTTCCTGTTTTTGACAAGAAAACCGGCTTTTGATTCGTTTATATCAAAGGAGGTGATTTTAAGTGAATAAACCCGGAAGGAAGCTTTATACAGGAGTGATCCTGATTGTCCTTGCAAGCCTGCTTGCGGCCGCGGTATCCGCGTCCGGACTGGTTTTCTCCGCCAGGGCAAAAGCACGGATCGCGGCGGAGAAAGCCCTGAATGACAAGTACGGGATTACGTATGACATGCTGTCCTATTTCAACTCGGCGTTTCATGAAAACGGAGACGGGACTTCAACAATGTCCTATGAGGGTTTGGAGGATCTGGCCTTTATACTGGGACGCTATGATGTCCGGGTAAAGGATGATGTTGTCCAGGATGTGACCTGGAGCCATGACGGGGAAGATACCTCAAGGGGCTTTGAATCTGCTGCCTGGGGAACGGAACAACTGAAAGAAATGGTGGAGATAAACCGGGAAACCTGGTCCATGGAAGGCTTTATGCCCTATATTGATAAGATCAACGCTGAAAACGGATTTGCTGTGGACGAACAGCCGGAACCGGAAGTGGACGAAGAGACTTTTATGAACGCCAAACGGCAGGCCCGGGACCAGTCCCGCTATTCCTCTGAGGAACTGGACCGGATGGCCCGTGAAGCGGCTGCTTTGCAGTATCAGCTGACACCGAAACAGGCGGAAATGCTGATATATGATGAGGCTGAGGATGACCTGATGTCCTTCGGGCTGGAAGAGGATGGTACTCCGTGCTACTGGCGTACGCTGTTCCTGATCCAGAATCCCGATCCGGAGAATCCTTACGCCTTCCACGAGAACCCGACGGAAAAAGACGGAACCTATTTTGTGATCATCAATGTCCGGACCGGTGTGATCGAAGATGTTGAATATGATACCGGCGTGGGCGGGAACGGATAATCCCTCCGGGGATGAAAACCGGGGGAGGGAAACATACTTATGAAAAAGACACTTATCCTGTTCAGCGTTATCACGCTTTTGCTTTTTGCCTGCATGGCGGCAGGCTGCGGGGAGGATCTGCTGTCCGTCGGGCTTCCGGATCATATCCGGCTGGACGGGAATATGATCGTGGAAAATGTGGACAAGCCGCTGTATGAGTATGAGGCGGTACTGAAGGACTTTTCTACATACAGGCCGGAAGACTGTCATCATGGCAGGATCATTTCAACAGATCATTATCAGTCTGAAGAAGGCGCCTGGGATGATATTGACTATTACTTTTATGAAGACGGCTATACGCTCACTGTTTCAGGAACATCGCTCACAATGGGCACTGGGGACTATGAACGATATTCGCAGCTGCTGACTTATCTTGATGGCGCGGAAATCCCTGCAGAATCCCTGCAAACAAAGCCTTTTCCGCTGCAGGACGCGCAGGAACGGAGCAAACAGATCCTGGAAAAACTGCATGTTGGCGGTCTGGTGCCTGAACGGGCCGTACCGCTGTCCGGTGAGACCATCCGTGACCTGACGAAAGAAATGAAGGATCGCTATGCCGGTATGAAACTGTACTGCTTTGATTCTTTTCCGGAAGGGATCGGCGCGTGGTATCTTTCATTCCGGCAGGAGATCGGAGGCATTCCGGTCGGGATCAGTCCGCAGGTGAGTATTGTGGTGACAAAGTCCGATATCGCTTATCTGGACATAGGCGGGCTTATCGAAAAGATCAGTGATGGTGTTCCGCTGGAAACAAAGACGATGGCTGAGGATGCTGTCCGGCGGTTCGCTGACGACCATGCCGCGGTTCATAAAGAGTATGGAGAAACCATTACGGTGAACCGGATCGCACCTGTGTATTTTATGGATCCGGAAGGAGAACTGTCTGTTCCGATAACGGTACGCCTGTTTCCTGCCTGGCATGTTGAAAGCCGGAGGACAATGCATTTCCGTACGCAGGTCAAGCAGGAAAGCCTGTCGGAAGTATACCGTATTCCGGACGGAAAGAAGTATCGATAAGCAGAAAGAATAACCGCCTGTGATCATTGAGTAAACAAGCCATCGGTTTTTGCAGCCGATGGCTTGTTTTTTCAGAACCGGAAATCCCGCCGGTTGGAGGAGCGGATATCCCGGATATTCTGTTCCGCGATTTCGCGGACCTTGTCCTTCGGAATCCGTTTCAGTTCCTCCTCAATCATCCGGTAACCGACTTCCCTGGTTTCCGGGGAGGCGTAGTCCTCCAGGTATTCCGCCAGGGTCATCAGGGCGTTGGGGTGGCAGCAGTTCAGGATCTGGCCGTTCTTGCACAGGCTCATGAACCGGTCGCCGGTCCGGCCTTCCCGGTAGCAGGCGGTGCAGAAGGACGGGATATGGCCTGTCTCCATCAGCCAGCGGACCACTTCGTCCAGCGTCCGCTGGTCGGACACGTCAAACTGCTCTGTGTCATGGGGCCGCTCTTCCTGGGTATATCCGCCCACGGAGGTGCGGGAGGCGCCGCTGACCTGGGAGATACCCACCTGCAGCAGCTTTTTGCGGACTTCCTCCGATTCCCGGGTGGAAACGATCATGCCGGTGTAGGGAACCGCCAGGCGGATGCAGGCAGCGATTTTCGTGAAGGTCTCATCGTCAATGCCGTTGTCGAACATATCCGGATCGATATCGTCCGCCCGCTTGACCCGGGGCACGCTGATGGTGTGCGGACCCACGCCGTGGACAGCCTCCAGGTGTTCCGCGTGCATGATCAGCCCGGCGAATTCGTATTTATACAGCTCCAGGCCGAACAGGACACCCAGGCCCACGTCGTCGATGCCGCCCTCCATGGCCCGGTCCATGGCTTCCGTGTGGTAGTTGTAATCGTGCTTGGGGCCGGTGGGATGCAGCTTCAGGTAGCTTTCCTTGTGGTAGGTTTCCTGGAAGAGGATATAGGTGCCGATACCGGCCTCCTTCAGCTTCCGGTAGTCCTCCACCGTTGTGGCGGCGATGTTCACGTTAACCCGGCGGATGTCACCGTTTTTGTGGTGCACGCTGTAGATGGTATGGATGCAGTCCAGGATGTATTCAATGGGGTTGTTGACCGGGTCTTCGCCGGCTTCAATGGCCAGGCGCTTGTGGCCCATATCCTGCAGGGCGATGACCTCAGCCCGGACTTCCTCCTGGGTCAGCTTTTTCCGGGCAATATGCTTGTTCTTCAGGTGATAGGGGCAGTAAAGGCAGCCGTTGACGCAGTAGTTGGAAAGGTACAGCGGGGCGAAGAGCACGATGCGGTTGCCGTAGAAGGCCAGCTTGATTTCTTCCGCGATTTCGTACATCCGCTGAATCTTCTCCGGAATCTCGCAGGCCAGCAGCACAGAGGCCTCCCGGTGGGTCAGTCCGGCACAGGTGCAGCCGTTTCCGTTCTTCACCGGCCGGGCTTTTTCCAGGATCCGGTCAATCAGTTCCACGTTGTTCTTGTTTTCTTCCGCGTAGGCCAGGGTGGCGCGGATTTCCTCGTCGTTGATGAACTCGTCAGCGCACAGGGACTTGGGATTGTATACAGCCATGACTCTCTCTCCTTTATTTCAGTTCAGTTGATTTGCCATCCCGGGGCATCTCCCCGGTCCACCGCCAGGTGACAGCCGACGGAAGCCATCCGGGCCTCCAGGCATCCCCGGCACTGCGCCGATTCCTCACCGGTGCAGATTTTGTTGTCATACAGTTCATATTTCTTCCGCACGCCCACCGGGGAAAGGTTGGGCATGACCACATTGGCTCCCGCTTTGATCCCCATTTCCCGGCCCAGGGGATGGATGGTGCCCAGCGCCGTGGTGGCGGGCAGCAGCACCCGGGGCAGGATCAGCCGGATCACGGAGAGCAGGAACAGCGTCAGCTCCAGGCTGCCCGGAGGCTCATTCCGGAAGGGGGTGTTCCGGTGGGGAATGAAGGGCCCGATGCCGCACATCTCCGGTCGGAAGGTTTCAATAAACTTCAGGTCTTTCGCCAGGGTTTCCGGGGTCTGGAAGGGGGATCCCACCATGAACCCGCAGCCCACCTGGTATCCGGTTTCCCGCAGGTCCCGCAGGCAGCGCATCCGGTTGTCAAAGGACATCTCCTTCGGGTGCAGCTTCGCGTAGTGTTCCGCGTCCGCCGTTTCATGCCGAAGCAGGTAGCGGTCCGCTCCGGCTTCATGCAGAGCCCGGTAGCTTTCCCGGTTCCGTTCGCCCATGGACAGGGTGACCGCGCAGTCCGGGTGGTGCTCCTTCAGCTTCCGTACGATGCCGCACAGCACCTCATCCGTGTAGTACGGATCCTCGCCGCCCTGCAGCACAAAGGTACGGAATCCCAGGGCGTGGCCTTCATCCGCGCAGGAAAGGATGTCCTCCTCTGTCAGCCGGTAGCGCTCCGCCCCGGTGTTGTCCCGCCGGATCCCGCAGTACAGGCAGTTGTTTCTGCAGATGCTGCTGATTTCGATGAGCCCGCGGGTATAGACCGCGTTTCCGAAAACGGCCTTTCGCTTTGCGGAGGCCAGGTCAGCCAGCCGGGAGGCGGTTTCTCCGTCCCGCTCCGTGATCAGCTCCGCGTATTCCGCTTCGGAAAGGCTGTGTTCCTTATCCAGCCTGCTGACCAGTGATTTTTCCCGTCCGGTCATGGTCCGCCTCCTTCCAGCAGCCTGTGGAGTGCGGGGAACAGCCGCAGGCTCCGCTCCAGCGCGCCGGTCATGAAGGCAATGGCGATTCCGTAGTTGGTGAAGGGAACGCCCTGGCGGACCGCCTGGTCCATCCGGGCCTTTACGGCGGCTTCTGTCAGCATGCAGCCGCCGCAGTGGATCACCAGCCGGTAAGGCGTCAGGTCCTCCGGGAACTCCCGGCCGGAACAGGTATCCACGATGAGCTCCTTTCCCGTATACTGCCGGAGCCACCGGGGGATTTTGACTGTACCGATGTCATTGCACTGCCGGTGATGGGTGCAGCCTTCCGCCAGCAGCACCCGGTCCCCGTCCCGCAGGTCTTTTGCCGCGCTGATCCCTTTCACGGCGGTATCCAGGAAGCCCTTGTACCGGGCCATCAGGATGGAAAAGGAGGTCAGGGGGATTTCGTCGGGCACGAAGGCGTTCACGGTCCGGAAGGCCTGGCTGTCGGTGATGACCAGCGCCGGCTCGATTCCGGGCTTCTTCAGCACGGTTTCCAGCTCTGTGTCCCGGCAGACAACCGGGATTGCCCCGCGGTCCATCAGATCCCGGATCACCTGCTGCTGGGGCAGGATCAGCCGGCCTTTCGGCGCGGATTCGTCAATGGGGCAGACCAGCACGCACAGGTCCCCGGGGGCAACCAGGTCCCCGGCCAGCTTCCGGTCTTCCTTCTCCGGGATCAGCCGGGCCAGGCGCTCCTTCAGTTCGGTGATTCCGGTGCATGTCAGACTGCTGGTTTCTGCCGCGCCTTCCGGCGCGGGCAGGGCCGCGGCCAGGTCGGTCTTGTTCCAGACAAGGAGATGAGGGATTTCCCGTTCCCGGATCAGGGCCAGCAGTTCCCGGTCTGTGTCCGTCATGCCGCGGCCCGCGTCCGCCACCAGCACGGCGATGTCGCAGGTCCGCAGGATCTCCCGGGTTTTCTTTACCCGCTCCAGGCCCAGGGTCCCTTCATCGTCAAAGCCCGGCGTGTCGATGATGACCACGGGCCCCAGGGGCAGCAGCTCCATGGCCTTGCGGACGGGATCCGTGGTGGTGCCCTTCACGTCTGAGACCACGGCGAGCTCCTGCCCGGTTACTGCGTTGACCAGGCTGGATTTTCCGGCGTTGCGTGCGCCGAAAAAGCCGATGTGTGTCCGTTCGCCGGACGGCGTTTCGTTCAGGCTCATGCTTCCTCCTCTTCAATGAAAAAACCGCTGTCCCCATAGACAAGGGTACAGCGGTACACAAAAACGTGCCTTTATGGCTGGCCCATCTTGTCTTTCGCCTCAAGTGTCAGTTTCGGCGTCAGGGGATGAGAAATAAGTATTCAGTTCCTTCGGGGGATCAGACCTTGGAGTAGGTGGCCTTGGCCGTGATGCCCCGGATACGGCCCAGCGCCCCGGTCAGGGCGTTGATTTCATCATTGGGCGCGTCGATGGCGATGCAGATGATGTTTACGTTTTTCTGCCGGTAGGGGAGACCCATCCGTCCGATAATAAACTTTCCGAAACGGTGGAGCAGCTCGTTCAGTTCGCCGACGGCATCCTCGTTTTCCACAATGATGCTCAGCACAGCCACCCGGGTTTCCATAAGCAACACCTCACGCGCACATCATAAGCACAGAACCTTTTGTTGTCAAGCAAAAGAGATATATCTGTTTTTGCGATTCATTATGAATTGGGAATTATGAATTGACAAAGCGGGCCGAATGAAAACATTCAGCCCGCTTTGTCAGATATGTCAGAGCTGTCTGACGGATTTGCTCAGGAGCATCAGCACGGCGGTTACCGTAAAGCCGAAGGTGCAGGCAAACAGCAGCACGGTGGAGCCGAAGGACTGGATCACAGCGCCGGCCAGCACGGAGGCGATGGGCGTCATGCCCTGGGAACCGATGTTGGTGAGGCTGTTGACCTTGCTGAGCTTGTCGTGGTCCACAATGCGCATGATGGCGGTGCTGGCGGGAACGTTGATCCAGGCCATCATCAGGCCGACCACCAGACAGCCGGAGCAGAAGGAGACCAGGAACGCGTTCGGGGAACCGCCGGGACCCGCCGTCAGCGAGTAGACTGCCGACAGGGCGATCATGAGACCGGCGATAACGCACAGGCAGACCGCAATGGTGTGGCCGACTTTGTCCTTCGGCTTCCTGGCGCTGAGGATTGCGGCGCCCACCAGGGAACCGATGCCGAGGAATACGCTGAAGACGGAGGACCAGAGCTCCGGTGTCAGGACATTGCTGAGCAGGTAGGAAGGAGCGCCGGCCAGGTCGGTCCGCACAAAGTAGGGGATGAAATTGCCCCAGACAGGCGCGAAGAAGAAGTTGATGAACAGGATCGCGCCAAGCAGGGACAGCATCGCTTTCTGGCTTTTCAGGTAATGCAGGCCGTCCCGCATATCATCGAAAGCCGCGCGGAGCGTCAGCCGGTCCGTGCAGGGCGTATGTTCATAGCGGATCAGCGTTTCGGAGATGCCGGAGCCAATGAAGCACAGGCCTACCAGGAAAAAGAGGGTGTGAATGGGCAGGGCGGCATACAGGATGCCGGCCAGCAGGACGCCCAGGATGCTCTGCAGCGAATTTTTGATGGAAAAATACGCGTTGGCCTGCTGCAGTTTGTCCGCCTCCACAATATGGGGCAGCATGGCGCCGGAGGCGGGGGTGAAAATACCGCTGATGATATTGCCCAAAATGCCCAGTACAAACAGGATTACGATATGGGCATCGGCGGCCGGGAAAAGCAGCATCAGCACGGTAGCAAGAACGATGATGCCGCCCTTCAGGAAGTCGCAGACATACATGATTTTTGCTTTATTGAAGCGGTCGCCGAGCACGCCGCCCACCGGGGTGAAGATCAGCAGGGAAATACCGCACAGCGCCAGGTACAGGCCCTGCAGGAAGGCATTGTTATCGCTGATCTGCAGGATGTAGAAGCCGACGGCGAAGCTGTAAAGAAGCGCGCCGAGTTCAGATACCAGCGCGCCGAGGAAAACAAGCCGGAAGTTCCGGTTGAAGAATACATTGGTTCTTTTTGCGGGGTTAGTGTTCAAGTTTTGAAATCTCCTTCCATAGGGCGGTCAGATCCCTGTCGTTTACCAGGTTCAGCAGGTATTCAATGCTTTCGGCGGCAGTGACACCGAAAGAGTCAAAGACGACGGAATTGTCCAGGCCTTCCATAAACCTGGCGCTTTTCAGGCTGTATTCCGGGGTGGAGTCGAACCGGTTCACGAGTTCCGCGGCTTTTTTCAGAACCTCCCGGGCGGATTCCGGCATACAGGACTTCAGCATGGTATAAGCCAGGGCCAGCTGGACTTCCGCGTGGGTTTTGTCCATGAAACCGGGTGTATCTTCGGCTTTCAGTCCGCCGACGACGCTGCTGCACCATTTGGCGATTTCCAGCGCGGAGGCCCAGTCACCCCGGGAACGGTAGACAAAAAGGTAGCCGAACATGGCGTTCAGGATGTAGGTCAGCACCTTGGCCAGCGCCTCGGACAGGTAGGGAACGGCCTCTTCCGGCCGGTTCATGTAGGCCGCAAGGGTGGATCCGATATCGTGGCTGAAGATTCCGTCAGTATTGTATCTCTTCAGGAGATCGATTGCCTTTTCTTTTTCCCCGAGCTGGACATAGGCAAGGGATATCTTGCCGCAGATCGTGGATTCGCTGATCCGTGGATTGTCGTTCTGGGGCAGGAGAATCCGCGCCTGTTCCAGCAGCTCCACCGCGCGCCGGAGATACTGGTGATTGTGGGTGCTGGAGCCGAATCCCAGGAAAAGATCGGAGCAGGCCAGTACCACACTGAAAGAATGGGGATATTTCGCCAGGGCTTTTTCCGCTTCGGTGAGGGCAGCGGGATCAAGCGACCGGCAGAAGGCATACAGCCGGTCCACCATGGAGTTCAGGTGATTATCCTTCATCTGGTATCCCAGCAGTGTATCCACCGAGGTATCAAAGAAATCTGCCATTTCCACGATCAGGTTCAGTTCCGGAACTGAAAGACCGGATTCCCATTTATATACGGCGCCGACTGTCACGCCCAGGACAGTGGCCAGCTGTTCCTGCGTCATTTTCCGTTCTTTGCGGAACTTGCGGATGTTTTCCGCCAGCGTCAGTTTCATACGGATTCCTCCTTCCGTTTTCACACTGACAGTATAGTAAATTATCTATTCAAAGTGAAGATACCAGTGATACTGGTAGGAGAAAATATTTTCTACTGACAGTATAAAAATCCCTCAAAGGCAAACAAAACATCCGGGCTGAAACCCGGATGTGAAATATAGAATTTCTATAGGCTTACCTGTATCAGGCCTTAATCTGAATCCGTAGTAGATCCTTCGACGCGCTCATTTCATTCGCTTGCTCAGGATGACACGGAAGCGGCAGGCTTTGGACCTGAAGTAAATATCACGTTTGCGAAGCAAACATTTCACGCTGACGAAGTCAGCATTTCACATCTGCCGCAGGCCGGTTTTTCACGTTTGTCGCAGACAAACATTTCATTCCATTGCGGAAATGCTCCTGAGCGTTTCCGCAATGCTGTTTACGGTATCGCTTGCGATCATGCTGATGTCTCCGTATTTCTCCTGCGCCAGTTCTCCGGCTCTGCCGTTGATCCAGGCGGCGGCTGCGGTTCCGAACAGCGGATCCGGTGCGTATCCCAGCACGGCCGCCAGGATGCCGCTCAGCACGTCCCCGCTGCCGGCAGTAGCCATGCCGGCACAGCCGGTATCAGTGATATAGGTGGTTTCCCCGTCGGTGATGACTGTCGCGGGACCTTTCAGCAGCAGGATCACACCGGTTTCCTTCGCGTATACTTCCGCCGTGGATACGGGGCTGTTCAGGATCTCCTCCGCTGTCAGCCCGGTGAGACGTGAAAACTCCTTCACATGGGGTGTCAGAACCAGGGTGCAGGCGGCGTTCCGGATCCGGGCCCTGTCCATCCGGGACAGAAGGGTCAGCCCGTCTGCGTCCACCACCAGCCGTCCGGTAAAATGGCCAAGCAGGTATTCCAGCATGTCCGCGGCGCCTTTTCCGGTGCCGATGCCCATGCCAAAAGCTGCGGTTTTCACGTTGGAGACCAGTTCAGCGGTTTTCTTTTCGGAAAAGACGATTTCGTTCCCGTCATCATCCAGGGGGAACACGGTGCTTTCCAGCACTACGGGGGCAACGATAGGGAAGAGCACATCCGGAACGGCCAGCTTTACCACGCCGGCGCCGGAACGCATGGCGGCGCCGGCCAGCCCGGCCAGCCGGATGGCGCCGCTGTATTTCTTTGATCCGCCGATGAGGGCGGTATAGCCATAGGTTCCCTTGTTGGAAAAGTTCTTCCGGGCTGCGAAAAGGCCTGCCAGGTCCGCCTGCTCTACCAATGTGAAGGTCCGGTCAACCGGCTCAATGCCGATATCAATGTTGACCTTTTTCTTCATGACGTCCTTGGCCATGTTCAGGAAGTGTCCGGCTTTGAAATCGCCGATGGAAACGGTCAGGTCGGAGCGGACGCACAGGTCCGCCAGGCCGCTGTCTCCGTTCAGACCGCTGTTGATATCGACGGCGACCACATAAGCGCCGCTGCTGTTGACGGCTTCAATGACCTCCCGGGCCGGGCCCCGGACTTCTCCCCGGAAACCGGTGCCGAAGAGGCAGTCCGCGATGGTGCCGTAACCGGAAAGGTCCGTTCTGCTTTCCCACAGCCGGACCGGGATGCCGGCTTCCCGGCATTGGGTGAAATAATACATGCCGTCTTCGGAAAACTTTTCGGACAGCAGAATCAGCTCGCAGGGAATGAGGGCCTCATGCAGCAACAGGGCGATCACATAGCCGTCCCCGGCGTTGTTTCCGCTGCCGCAGAGGATGGCGACAGGCGGCTTCCATTGGGCGCTGTCAAAGACGCCCCGGCCGGCCCGGAGCATCAATTCCTTGCCCGGTGTTCCGGCGGCAATCGTTGCCGCGTCGCTTTTGCGCATATTCTCCACAGAAACTACTCTGATCATCTTCTTTATCCCCCTGTCACAGCCTGATGACAGTATATCACAAAACCGGCCCCGCGATGAGGCGGGACCGGTTTGTCATTTATTCAGCGTGCTGGATCATACGGAGGGGAACGTTAATGTACCAGTCTCCGGTGATCGCGTTCTGAACAGTGATATCAGCGAAGAAGGACTGTGCGTCTGTGGGCTCTGAATCCATTGCGAAGATGACCTCATCCCAGGATTCACCCGGGGTGCTGTCCGACTTCCAGGTCATATGACTGATTCCACCGGGAAGCATATCAGCACTGCGGTACTTTTTCGATGCGTAAAGTTCCTCTTCTTCATCAGCGTCACACAAAACAGGCCAGATTTCATAAGGAGAATAGCTGACCGTGCCTTCACCGTAGTGGCCCATATACTGAGTTTCCACAACATTCGGGACTTTGTAATGAAGCTGTACATGCAGCAGGCCGTCCACAAAACCGATGCCGGAAAGGGATACTTCATCGGCCAGCGGAATATCCAGTCCGTTCTGCCAGTCCAGCACATGCATGGAATCCGGGATGTCCCATTTTTCCTCAAAATCACCATAGCAGATCATAAAATCTGAACCCTGGTATCCTCCGTAAACGACAGCCTGTTCAGGGACGGCGGCGGATTTTGCCTGGCTGCCGTATTCCTGCAGCAGGGGCAGCAGGTTTACGGTTGAGTGTTTGCGCTGCATCACGCAGGTAGTGTACATCCCGATTTCCCAATCGGCAGGGTTGATATCTGATTCAAAGGAAATCATGGAGCTGCCGATGATCTTTTTTTCATCCGGGTCATACAGCGGAGAAGCGACATGATCGCAGGAACTGGTGCATTCGGTATATTCGACATCAATATAGACTTCTGTGTTTTCGTCAATGCGGTTTCCTTCCAGGTCTTCCATGGCGTAGGTAACCAGGACGTCGCTGCCTTCCGCAACGGCCGAGATGACTTCCATCCGGATTCCCTGGTTTACGCAGCTCTGGTTGACCGGCATCAGTTTCATGGCGGCTTCCGGCCAGATCCGGTAGAGCCAGGCGTTAAAGTCTTCGTTGACTGCTCCTGCCACGGCGGTGGCGATGCTGAGGATTACGAGAATCATCGCGAGAATAAACGCGAAGGAAATTTTCTTTTTCATAACCGGTTGTTCCGTCCTTTCCTGGTTCATGATCCGCTGCGCCAGGAAGGGGTTGCCCTGCATGGATTCAAGGCCGGTATCAATGGAATGCTGTACGAATGCTTTATCTCTCTGCTCACTCATTGAAATACACCTCCTTCAGCGCTGTGCGAAGCTTTTCTTTTGCTCTTTTCAATCTTTCCGAGGCTGAAGAGACTCCGATTCCCAGGGCATCGGCAACCTCTTCGATCTTCATGTTCTGGTAATAATAGAGCAGCACGGCTTCCCGGAGCTTCACGGGCAGGCGGGCAATTTCCATATTCACGGCCACCGCGTCCTCCGATAAGCTTTCGGAAGGCTCCGCCAGCTGATCCAGCGTGACTGTGCGGCTGATATGCTTCAGCCAGGAACCCCGCTGCATATCCCTGCAGGTGTTGATGGCAATCCGCATCAGCCAGGTTTTCGGATCGCTGTCTCCGCGGAATGCGGGCAATGCCCGGTAGGCTTTCACAAATGTCTCCTGTACTGCATCCTCTGCCAGGCCTGAATCATGAAGGTTCAGGTAGCACATGCGCAGCAGGGAGGTCTGATGGGTATTGACCAGTTCCGTAAATGTCTGCTCCAGGTTAGGATCAGGCGCCTTGATCCCCTGCATCTGCTGCTCACCCCTTTCACTATATTGGACGGAAGGATGCCCGGATTATTTCGGGTAGTTTCGGAAAAAAGATTGAAAAGATTTTGAACCGGTTATGATATGGGAAATTCCGCCGGGAGAGCCCGGCGGAATGATAAACAGGGCATGCTGCCTCAGGCAGCGGGCTTCGCCGCGACAAAGGGCTGGACGTAAGGCGCGTCCTTGGCGGCGCAGGGGCCTTCTCGCCACATATCGAAGAAACGGCCGAAGGAGAAAATGTAGATGCCGTCCTGGCAGTGGTCGGTGATGTCATAGGGATCCGCCAGGATCAGCACATCGTCATAGGGATCTTTCGTGCCGCAGCCGTCCAGGCCGATGATGACCTGCCAGTGGCCGGCCCAGTCTTCCCAGTCCACCATGACCGGGATCCCGGCATCCAGCTTTTCTGTCAGGTAGGCCCGCCAGGTTTCAATATCCTCAAAGCGGTATTCCGTGTCCGCGTGATAATCCACCTCCCAGCCGATGCTTTCAAAGAACCCGGCCATTCCCTCCACGGTGGTGCCTTTTTCCGGGTCGGTCTTCATGGCTTCGGCCAGTGCCATCTCGTCATAGGTTTCCACGCCGAAACGGTACAGGATCATCAGCGCGGAAGCGGCGCCGCAGGTATATTCCGTAGTCTGCTGGTATGTGCGGAACTGCGGCAGGATGCGCAGGTCCTCCTCCGGTTCCAGCCAGAAGTAATCCACTATCTTATAGTAACGGGAATCCTGGTGGTCCAGGACGCCGTTATACGCGTCCGCACCTTCCTCATCCAGCGAGGTGGGATAACCGCCGGGCGGAAGGATTGTCCTGTTTTCAGCAAAGCAGGAGAAGAACGCGCCTGTGCACAGCAGCAGCGCCAGCAGGAATGCAGCAGTCTTTTTCATTCAGATCACCTCCGTATTCAGTTGAGAAACAAGTTGACGGGGATATTATAGAATGAATACGTAAATAGTTAAATACATATTTGCGGATTTTCGCTGTATTTCGGTGCGCCTGGCCCGGCAACTGTTCAGCTGTGCGAAAATCTGTGTTATACTCATACAGTTAAGGCCCAAAACGGGCAAAACCCGAAGAAAAGGAAACCGGAATATGGGAACGAAAAAACAGACAAAGACAAATTTAACTCAGATCATGTTTTACCTGGTGATGGGCCTGGCCGGCGCGGCCTGCGGCATCCTGATGATGAAGGTGATCCGCAGCAGCATACCGGCAGGGGCTCCCCTGACAAAGACACTGGTCCGGATCGGGGCAATGCTGATTCTTTTTTATATCGCAGCTATCCTGCAGATCATCATTCATGAGGGAGGCCATCTGGTTTTCGGCCTGCTGACCGGATACAAATTCTGCTCTTTCCGGGTTTACAGCTTTATGTGGATTAAGGACAGCGAACGGATCCGGTTTAAGCGGATCAGCATCGCGGGCACGGGCGGACAGTGCCTGATGGCGCCTCCCGGTGCGGAAAACGGGAAGATCCCGGCGAGTATTCCTGTGCTGATGTATAACTTTGGCGGAGCCATTATGAATCTGATCGCCGCGGCGATTGCCGGGGGACTGGCCCTTGGTTGCCCGGAAGGTTCAGTTATCCGCATGTTCCTGCTCTTCCTTGTGATCATTGGGGTGGCTTTCGCACTGCTGAACGGGCTGCCCCTGCGGATGGGAGCGGTGAACAATGACGGCCGCAATGCTTTGGACCTGGCTAAAGATCCGGAGGCCTGCCGCTCTTTCTGGATCAGTATGAAGGTGAACGAGCTGGCCTCCCGGGGAATCCGGGTCAAAGATATGCCGAAGGAATGGTTTACTGTTCCCGCGGAAAAGGATCTGCAGAACGGAATCACAGCCGTGCGGGGCGTGCTGGCCGCCGGCCGGCTGATGGACCAGCAGCGTTTCACAGAAGCGGATGAGCTGATGAAGCGCTTCCTGGAAGGGAAGAACGGGATTGTCGGCGTGTATCGGGGCCTCCTGGGTAATGACCGGATGTTTATTGAGCTGATTACCGAAAACCGTCCGGAAGTGCTGGAAGCGATGAAGACGCCGGAACAGCTGAAAATCATGAGAGCCATGAAACGTTATCCCTCTGTTCTCCGCACGGAATACGCGTATTCCCTGCTGGCAAAGAAAGAGCCGGAAAACGCGAAAAAGATCCTGCGGGAATTTGAAAAATCCGCCCGATCCTATCCCTATCCCGGTGAAATTGAGGCTGAACGCGAACTGATTGCGATCGTGCAGGAAAAAGCACAGCCGGCCGAAACCGAAGACAGTGAAGAGCCTGCTGTAGCGGATGAATTATCGGCTGCCTCCGAATGTGACAACAACTTTTGATTTGAACCATGGCAATGTATTACCCATGTTTATGGTAACAATCTGAATCTGTGGGCGAAGCTCTGACGACTGCCAGTGGCAGAAATCTCGTCAGAGTTGAGGTCAATCGAAAGGGAGCGAGCTGTCTGGGGAGCGAGGGAAACGGCAGCCCAGTGGGCTGTCCGCAGAAAGCGGAAGTGCCCCGAACGAGTCAATCGAAGCAAGCAGTGGGTTGAAGCGTCAGCAATGCCCACTGCGTCGACTGAGATTGCGGAAGACAGTCGCGACCATTGAGATTGCGGATAGATCTCTCCGCGCGCTGCGCTTGGTCGAGATGACAATGGGGCGTGACTCCGTCATGTGGTCCCCAGGAGTACGTGAACATGCAATACGACAAGAAATACCCGATCCGGCAAAACCTGGTGTATTGCGCCAGGGAGACAAGGCAGGGCTGTCCGAAGCTGCTGGCTTTCTTTGTGCTGCTGATTCTGGCCAACTGCCTGGTGCCGGTGATTACTACCTTCCTGCCGAAGGTTGTGCTGGAACAGATCACCGGAGGGAAACCCCTGCGGCAGCTTCTTCTGGTAACCGGCCTCATGACCGGGGCGCTGGCGCTGCTGTCGGCGCTGCAGAAATACCTGGAGAAGCTGATCTACTGGAACCAGTTTTCCATGAACGCCGTTTTCCTGCGGATGGTGGCACGAAAGGGTCTGACCACTGACTACCGGAACCAGGAGAATGAGCATTTCCGCACGCTGCAGACCGAGGGTTATCACGTCTGCAACGGTAATTTCTGCACTTATGTGCAGATCTATGACGCCTTTGTCCGGTTCTTCTCCAACCTGCTGGGCTTCCTGGCCTTCGCGGGAATCCTGTTTTCCCTGAACCCGCTGCTGATTCTTTTCCTCTGCCTGACCACGCTGGTCAGTTTCCTGCTGAACCGCAGGGTCAGCAAATGGCTGGAGGGCAGCCGGGAGGAAAAGAGCAGCTATGAGAAGCGCATGCAGTATGTGACCAATGCCGCGGATGACGTCCGGGCGGCAAAGGACATCCGGCTGTATAAAATGGTTATCTGGCTGAACGGGATCTATGACAAAAACCTCAAAGGCCTCCTGGGCTGGTACAGGAAATACACGGAGAAGCTTTTCGGCGTGGCGGCGGTGGACAGCGGCCTGGCTTTGATCCGGGACGGTGTGACCTACGCGTTCCTGCTGTACCTGGCCCTGAACGACAGGATTACGGCGGCGGAGTTTGTGCTTTATTTCGGTGTGGTGGCGGGCTTCTCGTCCTGGCTGGGCAGCCTGCTGGGACAGATTACGGACCTGCAGCGGCTGAACCAGGCCATGAACCGCTTCCGCTCCTACCTGGACTATCCGGAAAGCTACCTGCGGGAAGGCGGAAAACCGGTGGGGGATCTGACCGCTCCGAAGAAGATTGAACTGAAGAACATCCGTTTCCGCTACAGCGAGGACGGGGAGGACGTGATCCGGAATATCAGCCTCACGCTGGAGGCGGGAGAACACCTGGCGGTGGTCGGCCTGAACGGCGCGGGCAAAACCACGCTGGTGAAGCTGCTCTGCGGCCTGACGGAGCCCACGGAAGGAACGGTTCTGTATGACGGGACCGATATCCGGGAATACAACCGGGAGGAATACTACCGGCTGTTCGGCGCGGTCTTCCAGGATCATTCCATCCTGCCGGTTACGATTGAGGAAATCGTGGCGGAGCAGGAGAGCGAAAACATTGACCGTGCTCTTGTGGAAACCTGCCTGAAGCAGGCGGGGCTGTGGGAAAAGATCTGCTCTCTGCCGCAGGGAATGCAGAGCAAATTCAACAAAGCCTTCTGGGATGACGGCATCAACCTGTCCGGCGGGGAAACCCAGAAACTGCTGCTGGCCCGGGCGCTGTACCGGCAGGCGCCGGTGATCGTGCTGGATGAGCCTACGGCTGCCCTGGACCCGGTTTCTGAAAACCGGCTGTATGAAACCTATGACGATGTGATGCGGGGGAAGACAACGGTCTTTATTTCCCACCGCCTGGCTTCCACCCGCTTCTGCCACCGCATTGTGTTGATCGACCACGGACAGGTGATTGAGGAGGGAACCCACGAGGAGCTCCTCGCGCGGAAGGGAAAATACTACGAGCTGTTTGAAACCCAGGCGAAATACTACCGTGAGAGCCCGGAAGGGGAGGTGAGCGGCGATGAAGCTTAAGGAGCGGATCGCGGTCACCCGGCGGGGGTATCGCATGCTGGCGGAATACTGCCCGCGGCTCATCCGGACCAAGGTGATCGCCGCGGCCGCGGAAGCCCTTTCTCCCTTTGTGACCATCTGGTTCTCCGGTCGGATCATTAATGAGATCACCGGAAACCGGGACATCGGCACGCTGGTACTGCTGGTGCTGCTGACGGTTTTTCTCGGGTTTGCCTTCTCCATGACCCGCAATGCCCTGAACCGGGTAATCAGCGAGAAGGAATCCCGCATGTGGAACGACTTCTCGAAGATCTTTACCGACAAGCAGATGAGCATGGACTTCGCGGACCTGGAGGACCAGGAGATCCAGAAGCAGCGCCAGAAGGTGCAGGAAAACCTGTTCATGTTCGGCAACGGCCTGGGCCAGCTGATCTGGGATACGCCGTCCCTGGTGAAAGTGATTGTCGGTATCGCGGCGTCCGTGGCGATGACCGCTTCCCTGTTTGCAGCCCACACCGGCAATGCGGTGCTGGATTCCCGCCTGTGGATCGCCGCGGCGGCAGGGATTATGGCCCTTTCCGGTCTGATCGGCGCCCGGCTGCGGAGAAGGGAAGAAGCGGTATTCAAACGCTGGACGGACAACACC
>JAGAAC010000035.1 GCA_017615475.1 Clostridia bacterium | reverse complement strand
TGCTTTTTGGTGCCGACGAACAGGATGCTCTTGCCTTCCATCGCGATGTCGCGGACGAAAGCGTAAGCTTCATCAACCTTGCGGACGGTTTTCTGCAGGTCGATGATGTAGATGCCGTTACGTTCGGTGAAGATGTACTGCGCCATCTTCGGGTTCCACCGGCGGGTCTGATGACCGAAGTGTACGCCGGCTTCCAGGAGCTGTTTCATGGAAATGACTGCCATTAGGGGATCCCTCCTTGTTATTTTCCACCCCTTTCCCTTTTGCAACCGGCCACCGCGCCAGCGGCACAAGCGATTACAGGGAAAAGGTGCGTAATCGGATGGATTTTATCATACAATTCAACCAAAAGCAAGTTTTTTCGTTGAAATATAAGCGTTTTTTCTTCCTTTACTTTCTTTGTGCGGGAATGGTATAATCTGTTCAGGCATATTGCCGGATATGACAAAGAAATATGGAGGTAGATTGTATGAAGTGGGTATGTCCCGTATGCGGATACGTACATGAAGGGCCCGAACCGCCCGAAAAGTGCCCTGTTTGTAAAGTTCCGGGTTCCAAGTTCATCAAACAGGAAGGCGAAATGACCTGGGCAGCCGAGCATGTGATCGGCGTCGCCAAGGATGTTCCTGAAGAAATCAAGGCCGGCCTGCGCGCCAACTTCGAAGGCGAGTGCACCGAGGTCGGCATGTACCTGGCCATGGGCCGCGCTGCCGCCCGTGAAGGCTATCCGGAGATCGCTGAGTACTGGAAGACCGCCGCTTTTGAAGAAGCGGAGCACGCCGCGAAGTTCGCCGAGCTGCTGGGTGAAGTGGTCTCCCCCAGCACCAAGGAAAACCTCCGCGTCCGCGTGGAAGCCGAGAACGGCGCCACCCAGGGCAAGACTGACCTGGCCAAGAAGGCCAAGGAACTGGGCCTGGATGCCATCCATGACACCGTGCATGAAATGGCCCGCGACGAAGCCCGGCACGGCAAAGCCTTCAAGGGCCTGCTGGAGAGGTACTTCGGGAAATAAGAATACGTTAAGGAAATTTGACCATGCAAATCGAGCATCGTTCTATCCCGATGTGTGTAATCCTGACGATCATCACGTTCGGAATCTACGGGATTTACTGGTTTATCGTCATGACCAATGAATCCAACAGTCTTGCTCCCGACAACGCCACGACCGGTGGCGGTGTGGCCTTTCTGCTTTGCATCATTACCTTTGGCATCTACTTGATCTATTGGAATTATAAACTCGGGGCCAAGGTGGACGAAATGAAGGGCACTGACGGTAACACAGGCATTCTCTATCTCATCATCGGCCTCATCATCGGCTTGATCGGTTTCGCCATTATCAATTTCGGCTTGATCGGTTTCGGCATTATCAATTGCTGTCTCGCCCAGAGTGAAATCAACAAGCATGCCGATGCCTGATCTTGTCATGAGAACAGTGCTTTACCCTTTTCCCGATACTGCGCGTGTCAAAGCCCGGCACGGCAAAGCCTTCAAGGGCTTGCTGGAACGGTATTTCGGAAAGTAATCATTCCGTTCCTGCCTTTTCTCCAATTATCTGTTTCAGGAGGTGCATCTCTTCGTGGTTGGACAGTTTATGATCATTTTCTTCGCAGTTCTCGCAGTGCTTGCCCTCATCGGTTACTGGATGAAGAAGAGAGCACAGAAGGCGGGAACCTATACCGAGAAAAACCCGGACAAAGTGCTTGAAAACGCCGCAGATCTGGGTGATCGTTTAAACCGCGCACGGTATCAGAGCCAGGACGGCCAGTAACGCTGTCCGGTATTCCGGAAAAACTTCAGGGGAGTCCTTACGGGCTCCCCTTTCTTTTATTCCGTTTTATTCTTTTTCCAGGCTTCCTTGTACAGCCGTTCCAGGGACCGTTCCGTTCCGGGGCGGTTGTTTTTTGCGATAAAGTCCGCAATGCTTCCCTGTACGCCGATCACTTCCCGCCGGAATTCCCGTGCGGAAGTGCGAAGGGCTTCATTTCCCAGGGCAATCAGCTGTTCCGGCCGGTCGGAAGTCACCACCCGTACCCGGGCCCGGTTCCTGGCCAGCAGGGTGGTTTTTTCAATATAGGCATCCGCTGTCTGGGCTTCCCGGGTGTAGACCACATAGATGTTTTTATATTTCTCCGCGCTGCCCGCGCCGCCCCTGACCTTGTAGGCGTCAAAAACCAGAATGACTTCCTTTCCGGTCATGCCGGCATAATCGCACATCAGCTCCGTCAGCTGCATCCGTGCCGCGTCGAAATTCTCCTGGACCCGGTCTTTCCACTCTTCCCAGGCAAACAGCACATTGTATCCGTCCACCAGCAGGATTTCCCCGTCCGGTACCGCCTCCCGCTTTTCCTCCGGCAGTGCCGTGGCTTCCTCCTTCGGCGCAGGCCGAAGCAGCTGGCGGGTTTTGGCCGGGCCGTAGGTCTTTTCAAAGATGATCCGGAGGGCTTCCTCTTCCTCCGCCGATCCCCTGGGCGCGGCAGCCGCGGCGGTCCGGACCGCCGTTCCGGCCTCCGGCTGTTTCTCCCTGATGTCCCGCAGCGGCAGGTGCATATACTGTTCCACCTGATCCCAGGGAACAACCACGCCCGCGCCATGGGAACAGAATACCGAATCCGGCGGATTCGCCAGATCCCGGAGCGGGTCATACCCCTTCTCCGCGATGATCTTTTCCGCCTCCGCGCACGGCAGGTAAGCAAAAAAGGAAGAGGTCATCCGCCCCAGTCCCCGGGTCAGGGCATTCAGGTCCCGGGCATAATTCCGGCAGGCGGAAGCAGGCACCACCGCCCGGATAATCCGGAATCCTTCCTCCGCGTCTTCCGGTCCCTCCGGTTTTCCGCCCATCACGGACAGGTCGTTCATAATCCGCCCGAGGCTTTCCTGCGGTGCGGTGATCTCCAGCAGCAGATAAGGCTCCAGCAGGATGCTGCGGGCTTTCATCAGGCCCTGGCGCACCGCCCGGTAAGTCGCCTGGCGGAAATCCCCGCCCTCCGTATGCTTCAGGTGGGCTTTGCCGTTGATCAGCGTGATTTTCATATCCGTCACCGGCGCGCCGGTCAGCACGCCCCGGTGGATCTTTTCCTTCAGATGAGTCAGGATCAGCCTTTGCCAGTTCAGCGCCAGGTCGTCCGTGGAAACGTCCGTATCAAACACCAGCCCGCTGCCCGCCTCCAGCGGCTCCAGCCACAAGTGGACCTCCGCGTAATGACGCAGCGGCTCATAGTGCCCGACACCCTCCGCCGCTTCCGCGATGGTCTCCCGGTACAGCACGCTGGTCTCCCCGAAGGAGATTTCCATTCCGAACCGGTCCTTCATCTGCCTTTTAAGCACTTCCAGGTATACATCGCCCATGGAATGGACCCGGATCTCCCGGCGGGTTTCGATAAACTCCGTCTGCAGCAGCGGTTCTTCCTCCGTCAGCGTTTGCAGGCAGTCCAGCACCCGGTGCAGATCCTCTCCCGGTCCCGGAATCACCCGGCAGGCATAACAGGGGCGCTGCGTCTGTTCCGCCCCCGCGTTCTCCGTTCCCAGGCCGTCTCCGGGCATGGCCTTGGTCAGTCCCGTTACGCAGCACAGCTCTCCCGCTGCCGCCCGCGGCACAGCCGTATATTTTGCGCCGGAATACTGCCGGATCTCCGCTATTTTTTCCGACCAGGCGGTATCGCCTGCTCCTCCGGACAGCTGATCCCGGGCTTTCACTTCCCCGCCGGTCACCTTCAGGAAGGTCAGCCGGTTCCCCTGTGGATCCCGGGCAATCTTGTACACCCGCGCGCCGAATTCCTTCGGCCAGGCTTTTTCTTCCGCGAACCCCGCCAGGAAATCCAGCAGCGATTCAACCCCTTCGTTCTTCAGGGCAGCCCCGAAAAAGCAGGGAAACAGTTTCCGCCCGCGGACCAGCGAGCGGATCCGGTTTTCCGGTATCACGCCTTCCCGCAGATACAGGTCCAGGCAGGTGTCATCGCACAGGGCGATTGCTTCCGACGGATCGCCGGTGAAGTCCGCGGTCCGGTCCGAGAGCGCACTGAGGGCTGCCATCAGTTCCTCCCGGGCTCCGGTGAACCGGTCCATTTTATTGATGAAAAAAATCACCGGCACCCCGCTGCTTTCCAGCAGCTTCCACAGGGTCCGCGTGTGGGACTGGATTCCTTCCGTCGCGCTGATGACCAGCACCGCGGCGTCCATCACGCTGATAGCCCGTTCCGCTTCCCCGGCAAAATCCGTATGCCCGGGGGTATCCACCAGCGTCAGGTCTGTCTTTTTCCAGGTCAGCCTGGCTTCCTTGGAGAAGATCGTGATTCCCCGTTCCTTCTCCATCTTTTCAGTATCCAGGAACGCATCCCCGTGGTCCACCCGGCCCTGCCGGCGCACGGCTCCGCTGAGGAACAGCATGGCTTCGGACAGGGTGGTCTTGCCCGCGTCCACATGGGCCGCCAGGCCAACCGTCAGCTTTCCCGCCATAGCTGTTTCCTCCTTTTTATCCGTGTTTTTTCAACCGCAGAAAGTATATCAGTTCTCCTGTTCTTTGTCTATTGACGAAACCTCCGCCATTGCTTATGATTAAGCCAGTAAAAGAAACGGCATAAAGCCGTTTCTGATCAGAAAAAAGAAAGGATGAGATCACATGAAGTACGAATGTCCCTGCGGCTATATCTATGATCCCGAAGTCGGCGACCCCGAAGGCGGTATCGCTGCCGGCACTGCCTGGGAAGATATTCCTGAGGATTGGGTCTGCCCTGTCTGCGGTCTCGGAAAGGATGCCTTTACTCCCGTCTGAGGCTGATTGTTGTTTATGAATATTGTATGTTTGGACCTTGAAGGGGTGCTGGTTCCTGAGATCTGGATTGCCTTTTCCCAGGCAAGCGGCATCCCTGAACTGAAGCGCACCACCCGGGACGAGCCGGATTATGACAAGCTGATGAAATGGCGGCTTGGCATCCTGCGGGAGCACGGCCTGGGCCTGAAAGACATCCAGGACACCATTGCCACCATCGATCCCATGCCCGGTGCGAAGGAATTCCTGGACACCCTGCGGAGTGAAACCCAGGCGATCATCCTGTCCGACACCTTTACCCAGTTTGCTTCTCCCCTGATGAAAAAACTGGGCTGGCCCACCATCTTCTGCAATGAGCTGGAGGTGGGGGAAGACGGCATGATCACCGGTTACCGCATCCGCGTGG
>JAGAAC010000178.1 GCA_017615475.1 Clostridia bacterium | reverse complement strand
CCAAACACAATGGCAACGATGGCAAGAATCGCGATGGCAATGTTTCCGGACTTCTTCATAAGATAGATCCTCCTGTTCAGTTGATAAAATTGTGTGTACGGCCTTCCGCCGGTGTGATTTGTGGATATTCTATCACAATCCCACCGTTTTGAACAGGACTTTATGCGTTTTTTACTGACCTTTTATTCGACTTTTTTTCTGGTCAGCCTGTAGATGCTGGCCTCCCGGTTTTCAAAGACTTTTTCGCCGATTTTCGCCAGCCTTTCCTCATCCACGTCATAGTTTCCGCGTTCATAGGAAGAGACAAATACATATTCCGCTCCGTATTTTTCCGGAATCTCCGGATGGCTTTCCGGCTCCTCAAAGAACTCCGCCAGTTCCTCATTCCGTTCCGACGTGTCAAAGCCGTGCCAGTACAGCCACAGGTCCGGACCGCACACAATGGTCCGTCCCGCGATGGAAAGAACCGGATTCAGGTGCTCGGTTCCGGTGATGAACACCGCGTCCTCCGGGGTGTTCTCCTTCACATACTGACCGGCCTCCACCGCCGGTTCACTGAAGGCCACATAGTCTGAAACGCATTCACGCCAGATGGTCAGCCCCGCGCTGAGGAAAGTCACCACCGCTGCCACAGCCGCCAGGAAGCGCCGTCCGCCGAATCCCTCCAGCCGTTTCCACAGACGGGAGCCCCAGTCCGCGATGATCAGGCAGCACAGAAGCCAGGCCAGGTACAGCAGTTTGTTGTTGTCATACTCATTGGGCTGGAAGCGGACAAACTCCGCTGCCAGGATAATGGGCAGCGCCATGCAGAAGATCCGCCTGTTCCGCGGGTTCTTTTCGAACAGCGCCGCGATCAGCGCCAGGAACGGCAGGCCGATATTCTTGATATAGAACCACAGGTACAGATCCCTCATGCCGTGTCCGCCGGGATTGTTGACCCAGTTGAACTGAAGGGTCAGGAAAGAACGGGAATTCTCCTGGAAGGCCTGGGCAAAGGTGAAACAGATCAGCTGCGGCACAGCCAGCGCAGCGGCAATGGCCGCGTAAGCCAGGTACCGGAGCAGGATCCGTCCGCGGGGCATACGCACCGCCATGGCTTTCGGATCCCCGTGGATCAGGTCATAGCACATCGCCCCGAAAGACGCCAGTCCCAGTGCCAGGAAGCTGTGGGTGTGGATCAGCGGCAGCGCCCCGGCCCAGATGCCCAGCAGCACCAGGCCCCGGCCGCGGTTTTCCGGATCCCGCATCCGTGCCCGGAATTCCGTATTCAGCAGGTAAAAGCAGGGAATCACCATGCACCAGCCGCCCAGCAGCGTCCGCTGGGGCACCATCAGGTCGCAGATAACATTGCTCCACCGCAGGTTATTGGGATCCGGCTGGTTGGTGGGTGTTTTGTAATACCCCGTCAGGATATGCTCAATCCTCGCGGAAACGGTGGAGAACCAGTCGGAAACCGTCTGCCCGGCCCTTTCGAGGAAAGGAGCCCCTTCCTCCGCCGTCCATACGCCGCTTCCGGCCAGGTCAAAATCATACAGGAAACCCAGGCCGCCGTTCAGAAAAAACAGGGCAGCCGCCAGAAGGGCGGTCTTCTTGCCGCTGGTCATATCCCGTGCCAGGATCAGGACCCCCATATAGCACAGGGCCATCATCAGCGAGGCAGGCAGAATAGCTGCCGCCTGCAGGCTGCAGCCCAGCAGGTAGAAAGTGGAGCTCAGGCTGTCGGTCAGGAAGGGATAGCTCAGCCGGTTGCCGGGATAGAAGGGATAGTCCGCCGGGAACTTTTTGCCCGCCAGGCCGGTGATGAAGCTCAGATGCATCGGCAGGTCGCCGTAGGTACTCTGGCCCACGTGCCAGCTGCCGTCCGCCGCCACGCGCATCACATGGGTATACTGCAGCCAGATTCCCAGGATCGTCAGCGGCAGGGCAAATATCAGCAGCTGCCAGAGCAGCGAGGTCTCCTTTTCATCCCATTCCGCGGGCGCGCGCCTGTCCCGCAGGACCCAGCACAGCACCGTCAGCAGGAATACGACGCCGGCGGCAAAAACATGCGCTTCCACATCAAAGGAAAACAGGAAAGCGCCGATAGCCGGCAGCCACATTTCCTCCAGCAGGCCAAGGCTCAGCCCCAGCCAGAGCCGGTTCAGCGGCCGGTGCCTGGGCAGCAGGAAACGGACAGCCGTCACGCCGAAGAACAGGAACATAAACGTATAAACCAGGGACGCGATCATTCTTCCCGTCCTCCTTCCCCGTATTCTTCCTCCACCTGCTGGGCGATCTCCATCAGCCGGCGGAGCCGGTGGTTCACACCGCTCTTGCCCACCGGAGGATCCATCATCTCTCCCAGCTCCTGCAGGCTCATATCCGGGTTTTCCACCCGGAGCCTTGCCACCTCCCGCAGGGCGGGCGGCAGCGTAAACAGGCCGCGGGCAAGGGAAATGCGGCGGATGGCCTCCGCCTGTTTCTGGCCCGCGTCCAGCATCTTTTCACTGTTGTGTTCATCGCAGTTGGCGGCCCGGGTCGCGGCGGCCCGCAGCTGCTTATGGATCCGGATATTTTCCATCTCCAGTACGCTGCTTCCCGCGCCCATAATGGCCAGCATATCGGAAACCTGCTGGGCATCCTTCAGATAGATAATGCGCTGTCCTTTGCGCAGGTAACTGTGATAAGGCAGCTCGCATTTTTCGAGAAGCTTTTCCAGGGTTTCCGCCAGGCGGTCATCCGCCTTCCATTCGAAATGATATCCCTTTTCCGGGTTGGTCATCGTGCCGGCGCCCAGGAAAGCGCCGCGCAGGAAAGCCCGGCGGCAGCACTGGCGGGTCATGGGATGCCGGGGAACGGTATGCTTCAGGTGGAGCATGCCGTTCTCATCCTCTTCAGCCATATGCAGGGCATTCAGCAGCACGCGGGTATCCTCTGTGCCGAGGGTCAGCACACAGCTCCGGCGGCCTCCCAGCTGCCGGGTCTGGACAAAGTGCAGCTTCGGCGCCGCGCCAAGCCGCTTTTTCAGCAGCTGAAAAAGGCGCCTGGCCGTGCCGGCGTTGTCCAGTCTGTAACTGACGGAAATCCAGCCACCGCCCCGGAAGGACAGATGTCCCGATGTCTGGGTCAGGGCCGAGATCTCGCTCAGCATGCAGCAGGCTTTTCCCATGGGGAGGCGGATCAGCTCCTCCTTCACCCCTGCGGAAAAGCTCCGCGTATCCGATGTGCGCATTATGCCTCCTCAACCGGTGTGGTCCAGCGCGCCTGTTCCAGCAGCAGGTCCCGGTGGATAATCTCCGTCGGAAGCCCCTTGTCCCGCAGGTACTGCGCAATGGCTTCCGCGATGGCGACAGAGCGGTGGGCGCCGCCGGTGCAGCCGATGGCAATCACCAGCCTGCGCTTTCCTTCCTC
This sequence comes from Clostridia bacterium, assembly GCA_017615475.1. Taxonomy (GTDB): domain Bacteria; phylum Bacillota; class Clostridia; order Christensenellales; family Aristaeellaceae; genus Aristaeella. Next base: position 4,288 of record JAGAAC010000178.1, on the reverse strand, counting down.
CTTATAATGGGGAATCAGGAAATCCAGCAGTTCCGTATAACGCTGCATGAATTCTTTGGTTGTGGGATGGTCCATCACAAAACTGCGGACATCCTCGTCCAGTCCGCTGTGACGGCACAGGCTGTCAATATAGAAGGGGTTGGGCAGGAAGCGCACGTCCGCCACCAGGTCAGCCTGGCGCGGCAGTCCCCGCTTGAACCCGAAGCTCAGCACTTCCGCGCGGATCGGCGGTTCCGTGTCCGAAAAGTCTCCCAATGCCTTGTCCAGGGTTTTCTTCATGGCCCGGGAGGACATATTGGTGGTATCAATCACATAGCCCGCGGTTTCCCGCAGGGGCTGCAGGCGGGTGCGTTCCTCAGTGATCGCCTCAGTCAGCGTCAGGCCTTCCTGGCAGAGAGGATGCTCCCGGCGGGTCTCCTTATAGCGGTCCAGCAGGGTTTCATCGCTGGCCTCCATGAATATGACCTCGATCTGGTGCCCCAGCAGCCGCAGTTCCCGGATCATCTTGGCCACGGCGTTGGCGTCAAAGAACTCACCGCTGCGCACGTCCACCGCGATGGTCACCGTCTGGTGCTTCACGGGAGTAGTGTCAAACGCCTCAATCAGCTTGGGAAGCATCAGCGGCGGCATATTGTCCATGCAAAAGCTTCCCTTATCCTCCAGATAACGGACGCAGGCAGTTTTTCCGGCGCCGCTCTGTCCTGTAACAATCAGATATCTCATTCTTCCGTACCTGCTATCCTGATCTCCGGCTCAAGCCGGACACCAACCCTTTCCTCCACGATTTCCTGCACCTTTTTCATCAGGTTCAGGAAATCCCGGCTGCTTGTTCCTGTGTTCACCAGGAAGCCCGCGTGCTTCTCGCTCACCCGGGCGCCCCCGATGCTGTATCCCTTCAGGCCGCACTGGTCAATGAGCGCTGCCGCGTAATACCCTTCCGGCCTCTTGAAAGTGCTCCCGGCACTGGGCAGGTCCAGTGGCTGCTTTTCAGCGCGTTTTGCGTTCAGCTCGGACATCCGCGCACGGATCGCCGCGGGATCACCGGGCTTCAGTTCAAAGGTGACTTCCGTCACGATAAAACCCTTCTCCTGCACCACCGAGTGACGGTATCCGAAATCCATTTCCTCCCGGGGCAAGCAGACTTTGGTTCCGTCCGGCAGGATCCCCCGGACTTCGGTAACCACCTGGGCCATTTCCCCGTCATAGGCTCCGGCGTTCATCGTAACGCCGCCGCCCACAGTTCCGGGAATACCGGAAGCAAACTCCAGGCCTGTCAGGCCGGCTTCCGCCGCCTCCAGGGCAACGCTGCCGAGCATGGCGCCTGCCTGTGCCTTCAGGATATTCCCTTCCCGGGTGATCTTTCGCATATTCTTCCCGATGCAGATCACCAAGCCCCGGATGCCGCCGTCCAGTACCAGCAGGTTGCTCCCGTGGCCGATCACGGTCACAGGCACGCCGTTCTCCGCTGCTTCCTTAAACATCGCGGCGATCTCCTCCCCACTGCTCGGGAAGGCCATATAGTCTGCCGGTCCGCCCAGTTTCAGCGTTGTATGGGCGCTCATCGGCTCATTCACCAGCGCGTTGAATGTTTCGAACATCCGGATTCTCCCTTCGAAAACGCGAATCGATAATTCGCGTTTTCAATGAAAAATGAACAATGAATAATGAACAATGATAGTGTTCATCTCAGGTAACCAGTCACCCAAAATGTCATCTCGACCAATGGGAACCCCCGGTGTCATCTCGACCGGAACGAAGTGGAGTGGAGAGATCTCCCACGGATTCAGAATGAATCCACAAACATGGGACTCCAAATGCCCCGCCTTTTGATGTCATCCCGACCGAAGTGGAGGGATCCCTTGCTATAATCTCAACCGCTCTCAGCCTGTTGCAGTCAAGCACATCCGCTCCACAATCCATAATTCTGAATTATGAATTGTGAATTATAAACAACCTATTATACTGTTTTTTCTCCTTCTTCTGCAACTTATTGACAAAATTGTTTTTTTGATGTAACTTGTATACAAAGTGCAGAAGAAGTCCCAAGTGGACGAGGAGGAGGAGCCAGACCATGTCCCTGACATTCCAGCCAATGATGGAGAGCCGCCCTATTCGTGAAATTGCCTACGAAGTCCTGAAGAAAGCCATCATCACGGGTGAAATTCCTGCCGGCGAACGAATCGTGGAAACCGATTATGCCGATCGTCTCCACATTTCCCGTACGCCCCTGAGAGAGGCGCTGCGCAAGCTGGAACGGGACGGTCTTGTGGAATATGTCATGCGCCGCGGTGTCATTGTGCACTCCTTCACCGCGGAAGACGTGGAGCAGATCTACACCATCCGCAACTGCCTGGAAATGCTGACCCTGCCGGACATCATTGCGAATGCCACGCCCGATGACATCGCCGCCCTGCGGGAAATGCTGGTCCGGATGGACGAGCTGGACAAGAAGAATGATGTGGAAGCCCTTTCTCCCCTGGCACGCGACTTCCACAGCAGGCTGACCTCCATCTCCGGCAAGAACCGGATCCTCCGGGTCATTGAGGGACAGGATGAGTATATCCGCCGTTTCTCCGCTATGGCCATCAAGCAGGAAGACCGCCGGTCCGATGCCAATGCGGAGCATCATAAGCTGGTCGACCTGGTGGAGCAGAAAGACCTGCCCGCCTTCGAAAAGCTGATGAAGCACCACATTGAGCGCAGCAAGGAATGCTGCCTGACTGCCCTTGCCGCCAAGAAGCAGAACCGGGAAATCTGATGTTTTAATTCATAATTCAGAATTCATAATTCATAATGAAGGTTACTTATCCCCTCCCGTTGTTTTGATGCGCTCACAATGAAGATCAACCGTCTTTTGTTGAGTGCCGAAAGACAAAAAATTATGAATTATGAATTATGAATTGTGAATTTGCTTTTCCCCTTTGTTTTTTCTCTTGCAATCTATTCGGCCATATGTTATGATATGCGGGCTGATTTATCGAGGAGGTTTGTTCTTATGGTTATTGCTGTTTCTATCGTGCTGATCATCGCAGCGCTTTTTATGATCGTTACCGTGCTCCTGCAGTCTTCTGAAGAAGGCGGCATCAGCGCCATCTCCGGCCAGTCTTCCAGCAACAGCTACTTCAGCAAGTCCAAGGCCAAGACCTTTGAGGCCAAGCTTGCTCTCGGCACCAAGATCGCTGCCGTTATCTTTGTTGTGCTGTCCCTGGTTATGCTGGTCATCAAGTAATTGATCCCATAGCAATCAGACAGGCTGCTTCTGTTGAAGCAGCCTGTTTTTGTTACTCTTCTATACCGTTAATCTTGAACCGGAGGCGTTTGGGTTCAATGCCTCGCTTCTCCCCCAGCTCATACATTTCCTGCATCAGCTTGGCTTTGGCCACCCGCTCTGTCACTTCTCCCGAGGAGACGCTCACCTGCAGGTCCGGATAATCCGGATGCAGGCAGATCAGCATATACATGGCCGGATCCTGGGTACGGTCCACATGCCAGCGGATCCGGATCAGGTCTTTCTCTTCCGTCATTTACCGATTCCCTCCGTCATCAGGATCTTCCGAGCCACGGACACGCATTCCGGGATCCCGGCGCCGCTGGCCATATCCGGCCTGCCGCCGCCCCGGCCCACCCGCTTGATCAGGTCATTCATGTCAATCTTCACATCCGCGGACCGGGCAAAGGTCAGCCTTTCCCCGGCACACAGCAGCAGGGCCCGGCCCTTTGTTCCGATATACTCCGAAACAGCCGCCGCCACAGCCCGGCTGTCCGTTTCCGGCATCGTCAGCACACACAGCGTGATCCCGGGAACATCCTCTCCGTTCTCCGCCTGTGCCATCCGGTCCAGCAGTTCCCGGCTTTCCAGGCGGTTGGCTTTCTTTTCCGCCTCCGACAGCCTGTACTTCAGGTCGCTGGCGGCGGAAGACAGCTTCTCCACCGGGCAGCTCAGCGCCGCGCCGGCCTTGTCCGCATACCGCATATAGGTCTGGAACAGGCTCACCGCCCGTCCGCCGCAGACGAAGGAAACCCGCACCTTCCCCTTGGCGGGAATGGCGGAAATGATTTTGATCAGCCCAATCCGGCCCGTGGAGGACGGATGCGTTCCGCCGCAGGCAACCATTTCAAAGTCGCCCATGGCCACAATACGCACATGTTCCGTCACTGTCGGTGTCTTGCGCAGCGGCAGTTTTTTCAGTTCTTCCTCTCCCGGAAACCAGCAGCGGATCGGCGCGTCCAGGCGGATGCGTTCATTCACTGTGTTTTCCAGAAGGGTTATTTCTTCTTCCGTCAGGTG
>JAGAAC010000008.1 GCA_017615475.1 Clostridia bacterium | reverse complement strand
CGTATCCTGGACATCGCCGCGACCCAGTTCCGTGACGGCGGCTGCTACCATCAGTATCAGCCCCTGACCAAGAAGGGCAACAACGATATCGGCGGCGGCTTCAACGACGACCCGCTGTGGCTGATTGCCGGCACTGCCGCGTATATCAAGGAAACAGGCGACTTCGGCATCCTGGATGCCGCCACGCCCTATGACTGCAACCCGGATGACTGCGGCACGCTGCTGGAGCATCTGGAAGCCAGCTTCCTGCACGTGGTGAACAACCGCGGACCGCACGGCCTGCCGCTGATCGGCCGGGCGGACTGGAATGACTGCCTGAACCTGAACTGCTATTCCGACACGCCGGACGAGAGCTTCCAGACCTTCTCCAATCCCAACGCGCCGGACGAGCGGGTGGCTGAATCCGTGCTGATCGCCGGTATGTTCGTGTCCATCGGACCGGAACTGGTGGCGATTGAACGCCGCAAGGGCAACAATGACAAGGCCGATGCTTTCCAGAAGGATATCGACGCCATGACCGCCGCCATCGAAAAGGACGGCTGGGACGGCGAATGGTTTGTCCGGGCCTATGACGCCATGGGCAACAAGGTGGGCAGCAAGGAATGCGAGGACGGCAAGATCTTCATTGAATCCCAGGGCTACTGCGTGATGGCCGGCGTCGGTGTTGAAAACGGCATGGCGGAAAAGGCGCTGGAGAGCGTCCATAACATCCTGGAGACGGAGCACGGCATCGTGCTGCTGCAGCCGGCCTACAAGGAGTATCACCTGGAGCTGGGTGAAGTGAGCTCCTACCCGCCGGGATACAAGGAAAACGCCGGCATCTTCTGCCACAACAATCCCTGGATCATCGCGGCGGAAACCGTGGTGGGCCATGGCGACCGGGCCTTTGACCTGTACAGCCGGATCGCTCCCGCCTGGCGCGAGGAGATCTCCGACCTGCACAAGCTGGAGCCCTACGTTTACAGCCAGATGATCGCGGGCAAGGACGCGAAGAACTTCGGCCAGGCCAAGAACAGCTGGCTGACCGGTACCGCGGCCTGGAACTTCTACGTCATCAGCAATTACATCCTGGGCGTCAAGCCTGACTGGGACGGCCTGAAGATCGATCCCTGCGTGCCCCATACCTGGGACGGCTACAAGGTCAGCCGCCGTTTCCGCGGCGCGGTTTATGACATTGAGATCAAGAATCCCTCCCATGTCTGCCGCGGCGTGAAGCAGGTGACCGTTGACGGAAAGGAAATCAGCGGCAACGTGCTGCCGGCCTTCGGTGACGGTAAGACCCACAAGGTGGAAGTTGTCCTCGGATAATAACCCATACAATCAAAACCCCTGTTCCTTCGGGAACAGGGGTTTTTTCCGCGCAAAAAAAGGGAACCGCCGGGGTCAGCGGCGGTTCCGAAAAAGGAGTGTATAGGAGGTTATTCTCCGAGGAAAGCTTTCAGCTGGGTATTGGCTTCGTCAACAACCTTCTGGATGCCGGCTTCGTCCAGCTTGGTGAGCAGTTCGGGCAGCGCGGTGTCAACATCCACAGCACCGGTGCACAGGCTCAGCATGTAGGCTTCCTTGATGTTGGCGATGGCCGCGATCTCGGTTTCCACGGGCTTGCTGTCGAAGGTGAAGCCGTAGATGGGCAGCTTCTTGGAGCCGGCATAGAACTCGGCGAACCTCTGCTGGAAGTCAGCGCCCTGTCCCTTCTGCGGGGGCAGCAGGGTCACGTTACCAACACCGTTGGTCCAGGGGGAGTAGGTGGCGCGGGCGTCAGCGTTGAATTCCACTTCGCCTTCAGCGTTCAGGGTGTAATGGATGCCTTCCACGCCGTAGTTGAGCAGGGTCATGACATAGGGATCGGTGTTCAGCAGGGCCAGGAACTTCATGGCCTCAACGGGATGAGCGCTGTTGGCGGAGATGGCCATCATGGCGCCCTGGACGGAAGTGTTGTCGATGTAGGGAGCATCGGTGGTCATCACGTAGGCGACCTGGATGCCGCGGGCTTCGGAAGTGGTGTACTCATAGCCGTACAGGGACACTTCGGAAGAGATCAGGTAGTTGGCAGAGTTCTGGGCGTTGCGCCAGGTATCGGTGGCCGTTTCGCCGATGGCGATGGCGGGATCGATGTAGCCGGCCTGATAGTATTCACGCATCTGGCGGGCGAACTTCTCGAACTCGGGGGTGGCGAACTTGTTGAAGATCACGTTGCCGTAAGCACCGGGCACGGAAACGTCTTCGGTGTTCATGTAGTAGCTCAGCAGGCCGTTGGCATCACCGGTGATGATGGGGGTGCCGGTCACATAGCGTTCCACAACCGCGCCTTCGAAGATGAAGGGATAGAAGATGCTGCCGTCTTTCTCTTCGCCTTCCTTGACGGTCTTGAAGATGTCAGCCCAGCCGTAGAAGCCGGCCTTCTCCACGTCTTCGAGGGTGTAGCCGTATTTCTCGAGCAGGGTCACGTTAACGTCCCAGGTGTTCATGGTGGCGAAATCTTTGAAGCCGGGCACAGCGTAGATGCCCTTCTCGCCGTCGGGACCTTCGGTGGCAGCACCTTCGAACAGCAGCTCGGGCAGCACGTTCTTCAGCTCAGCGCCGTATTCTTCCAGCAGGTTGTCTTCCGGGTCATCCAGGCGGACGTAGGCGCCCTTCTTGGCGTAGGGAGCATATTCGTTGGCGGTCCAGGAGCAGGTGAACATGATGTCATATTCATCGCTGCCGGTGTTCACGGCATTCTGGGCCAGCTGGTCGAAGTTACCCCAGGTGCCCCAGGTGGGCTTCAGGGTGACGCCGATCTTGTTGGCCAGGTACTCGTTCAGCTTTTCGAGGACTGCGGCGTCATCGGTCACGTTGCAGCCTTCCAGCAGCATGGTGATCTCCACGGGGCTGTCCGCCATCGCGGGGACCAGGGTCAGCAGCATGATGGCTGCCAGGATGAGAGCCAGGAACTTCTTCATTTGGTTTACCCTCCTTATTTTCAGCACCTTTCCGGGGTGCTGAGATTCTATATTTTTTAAGGGCTGGGCCCTTAAATTACTGTAATTACTGTGTCCGCAATCTCAATCTTCGCATTGCTCCCTTGGAGCGGTCGCACTGCTCGTTTCGATTGACTCGTTCAGGTCGCTTTTGACTTCGTCAAATGCCCCACAGGGGCAACGCTTCCTTCGCTCCCCACAGGCTGTCGACGGATGTTCATCCTTTAACAGAACCTATCGTCAGACCGGCCACCACATAGCGCTGGAAGAAAGGATATGCGCAGGCGATGGGGAGGACGATGAAGACCACAACCGCCATCCGCATGGTCTGGCTGGGCAGGGTGGCGATGGCCGAGGCGCCGGAGGCGCCGATCATGGAGGAGTTGCGGGCCAGGAATTCCGCGTTCCGCTGCATTTCCATCAGCAGGTACTGCAGGGGAAAGAGTTCACGCTTGGTCACATACATCAGGCAGAGGAACCATTCATTCCAGTAGCCCAGGGCGGTCAGCAGCGCCACGGTGGCAATGCCGGGTTTGACGATCGGCAGGATGATCCGCACCAGGGTGTTGTACTCGCCGCTTCCGTCGATGGTGGCCGCTTCGATCAGGTCGAAGGGGACGGAGGTCTGGAAGAAGGTCCGCATGATGATGATATTGAAGGGACTCACCAGCATGGGGACGATGAGTGCCGCGTAGTTGTTGCTCATGCCCAGCAGGTTCTTACAAATGATGTAGGTGGGGATCAGGCCGCCGCCGAAGATCATCGTGAAGAAGCTGAGGAAGCTGAAGAAGCCGCGGAACTTATAATCCTTCCGGAACAGGGGATAAGCGTACATCACGCACATGGTGACGCTGAGCAGCGTACCGACGATGGTGATGAAGAAGCTGTTGAAGTAGCTGCGCCAGAGGGCGTCGCCCAGGTTGAAAACCTGATGGTAGGCGTCCAGGGACCAGGTGACGGGAGTGAAGGAATAACCGATCTGCCGGATGCTGTCTTCCGAGGAGAAGGAAATGATGATAACGAAGATAAAGGGAATGATGCAGGCCAGGGCAAACAGCAGCAGGATCAGATGGAAGAGGGTTTCCGTCTTCCGGCTGACCATGTTCAGCCGGAACGGATGAGGATTCTTTTTCGTAATGGTTGTCATGATCAATTCCCCCCTAGAACAGGCTGCTGTCCGCATCCAGCCGCCGAACCACACCGTTGGCGATCATGATGCAGATAAAACCGACAAGGTTCTGCAGGAAGCCTGCCGCGGTACTCATACCGACGTTGCCGGTGGAGGTGTAGGCACGGTAGACATAGGTGTCAACGACCTGGGTAACCGGGAACAGGGGAGCCGAGTTCATCGGAACGGACCAGAACAGGCCGAAGTCCGCGTTGAAGATCTTACCGATGTTCATGATCAGCAGGATGATAATCATGGGCTTCAGGTGGGGAAGCGTAATATGGATCATCTGCTGCCATTTTGTGGCTCCGTCCACCGCCGCGGCTTCATACTGGCTGCGGTCGATGCCGGTGATGGCACTGAGGTAAAGCACGGTGGAGTAGCCGGTGTTTTTCCACATGGAGCAGATGGTCAGGATGTAGGGCCAGTAGCCCGGGGAGTTATACCAGTCGATGACGTTGACCCCGGCTGCGCGCTGGGCCCGGACGATCATGCCGTTGGTCGGATCCAGGAAAGCGAAGAGGAAGTAGGAAACAACGACCCAGCTGAGGAAGTAGGGGAAGAACATCATGGTCTGATAGGTCTTCGCCAGGAACTTGCGGGTCAGCTCGCTCATCATGATGGCGAAGGAGACGGAGATCAGCAGTCCCAGGACAATCCACAGCGCGTTGTATCCGATGGTGTTCCGGATCATGGTCAGGCTCTCGCTGGTGAAAAGGAACTGGAAGTTCTTCAGTCCGACCCAGGGGCTTTCCAGCAGGTTGAGCGGAAACGGCACTTTACGGGTGGGCAGCTTGTAGTCCAGGAAGGACATCATGATGCCGAACATAGGAAGATACCGGATCAGCAGCAGCCAGATCGTTGCCGGAAGCATCATGGTGGTGAGCCAGAATGTCTTGCTTCCGGAACGGCTGTGCCGCAGAGATACGGGCTTGTTTACGGTCACAAGCGCACCACCTTTCCGATTTGGTAGCTTAATTATATTTTTTCGACATGCTGAAGTCATCGTATTAAATTGTGCTTTGTTGTCTGAAATTGTGCTGTTGAAAATGAGGTTCCCGCAGGGTGCGGATACAGGACGCCAATCCAAGACAAAAAATGACAGGCCTGTTCCTTCTTCTTGTGCTTTTCTTTTGCTATGCTTATAATGAAAATGCGGACAACAGGAGGTTCTATATGCGTTACGGGTACTTTGACGATGCCGCACGTGAATACGTAATTGACCGGATGGACGTACCGGTCTCCATGACCAATTATCTTGGAACCCAGCGGATGGGTACTGTAATATCCCATAACGCGGGAGGCTACAGCTGGCTGGACAGCCCCCAGCATCACCGGATTACCCGGTTCCGGCCCAACGGAGTCCCCATGGACTGGCCGGGACATTATGTTTATCTTAAAGATGAAGAAACAGGAAAATACTGGTCCCTGAGCTGGCAGCCCACCGGACTGCCGCTGGAGGAGGCCCGCTATGAGGCCCGGCACGGACTGAGCTATTCCCGTTACCTTTGTAATTATGAAGGGATCAGCGCGGAGCAAATCCTGTTCATTCCCCGGGAGGACGGAAACGAGGATCCGGTGGAGATCTTCGACGTCCGCGTCCGGAACACTTCCGATCAGGAACGGAAGCTGAGCGTGTTTGGTTATGTGGAGTTCTCCTTCCATGAAATCGACATGGACAACCAGAACTTCCAGATGAGCCTGTACGCGGCCGGGTCCCACTATGAGAAGGACGCGGTGCTCTGCGAACTGCATTATGAACAGAACGCCTGGCAGTTCCTGGCGGGCAATTTCAAGCCGGACGGATTTGACGGTGTCCGGGAAGCCTTCATCGGCCCCTACCGCACGGAACGGAATCCGCTGGGGGTTGAAACCGGAAAGCTGACCTCCTCCACGGAGCTGGGCTGCAATCCCTGCGGCGCGCTGCAGAAGAAACTGACTCTGAAGCCGGGTGAGGAAGCCCGGGTGCTCTTCTACCTGGGAACGGGCCGGGGAGACGCGGCGGAAAAGGCCAGGACCCGGTATGACGAAGCCGGCACGGACCGGGCCTTCGAAGAACTGCGCAAATTCTGGGACGACAAGCTGGGCCGGCTCCAGGTCACAACGCCCCATGAGAACATGAACCGCTCCCTGAACATCTGGAACTTCTACCAGAGCGAAGTCAACGTGCTGTTCTCCCGCTTCTCTTCCTTTATAGAGGTAGG
>JAGAAC010000177.1 GCA_017615475.1 Clostridia bacterium | reverse complement strand
TTACCCGTTTCTTAAACGTCATATTGACAGAGGTGATCAACGATGAAGAAGATTCTGCTGCTGGTCTTTGTCCTGCTGTGTGTGTTCAGTGCTGCCGCATTGGCGGAGGATGAACCCCTGTTTATTGCGCAGGAAGGCTGGCAGCAGGGATTCATCAATGCCCGGGGTGAGTGGGTAATCGCACCTGAGTATGAGAAGGTATGTCCGTTTACGGACGCGGGATACGCGGCTGTGATCAAAACAGTCAGTGATCCGGGGGCGTACAGGGAACCTTTTGTGCTGATTGACAGGCAGGGGAACACCGTGGCGGAACTGCCGGAGTGGAGCCTGGATTATGCCCGGGATACCTGGAATGATGTAGAAAGACCTAATGCGGTAGGAAATGCTTTTGTTCTGTGGGCGATGGAAGAGGACAGATATGCTCTGTATCTGGCTGATACCGATGAACTGATTGAGCTGGACCAGGCATTCCTGGGATACGAGCTTTCACCCGGAGCGGAGGAATACGCGGCGCTTTCAAAGCAGAGTTTCCATGGGACAAGGCCGTATGAATTCTCTCTGTCAGGATGGAAGGATCACCTGGTTCTGGATTTCAGATATACTGATTACGAAAAAGAAAAATCAGAGAAAAACTACATACCGGACAGAATACAGGGGTTTGGCTGCTATGGCTTTGTCATTCTCGACCGGCGGGGACATAAACTGCATGAGGGGTGCTTTGATGGTATAGCGATCGGATCCAGTGAGAACAATCAGATTACGGATACGTATATGCTGACCGGGAGCAAGACCCAGTATGGCAATAATCCAAAGAACCTGATCGACTGTGACGGAAGGATTATCCTGGAAGACCTGACAGGCTTGGATGTACGCTGGGAGGAAGAAATACAGGCTGTTGCATGGATAGGGGAAGGAAAAGTTGTTCTGCCGGACGGACAGGTGAAGCCCCTGAAGGAACACCTGAAACAACTGGCATCGGAGAGCCCGAATGGTATCGGAAAATATGGATGGTATTACAATGCGGAAGGCGAATGGATCCAGTGGCCGGGTTCTGAATGGCGGAAACGGGATGTGCATGCTGAAGACGATCAGGGTTGGGATTATTATGCCGGGACGGAGTTTGGAGAGAATGAACTGGCATGGGTGCTTTGCGACAGAGGCGAACAGCATGAATATAGACTTGTAGACACAGACGGTCGGATTGTAATGACCGCAAATTTGGTTTCGGAACAGCACAACTGGTATTGTGACCATCCTGAAACGCCGGAATTTGAATTCGGATGGGAATGCGTTTATTCAGACGACGGAAGGTTTTGGAAGTATGGGTATATCAATCCGGCCGGGGAAATGATGTTCGGTGGATTCCCGTTCCGGAAGGCGGAACCTTTCAGGAACGGAATTGCCCGTGTGACATTGATGGATGACAGGTATGAGCTGCTGGATGCGTATATCAATCCGGAAGGCAGGGTTGTCTGGGCTGAATACGGGAAGAAGGAAGAAGTCCAGCGCTGGCTGGAAGCAGGGAAAGCTTTTTCCATTGATGAGATAACCCTGGAGGAAGCGACGAAGGCCCTGGCCGGTGAATGGGACTGTACCGGGGGCGGCGAAACGGATCCGTTCATCCTCTATGAAGACGGAACCGGCATGACGATGCGGAAAGAAACGTTCACGTGGAGACTGGTGGATAACCGTGACGGGAACGCGGTGCCGGCGGATGTGCCGTTCTGGGAAACAGGATCCGGTGAGGATGATGAGGATCCGGACGAAGAAGATGAAGAATCCTGGACGTACGATGAAGAATCGTATGACGAAGAGGAAGATGAGAACCAGGCGCCTTACTGGCTCGAATTCCTGCTGGTCTATGGCAACGATATAATAACCTGTGACAATACGGATATACTGATTTTTATGAGCCGGGATGAATTCTTTTTCACAGACGGAGAAGGAAGCAGTTCGTTTGGACGCGTGGCGCCGGGCGGGCTGGAACGGCGCGGATACTTTGAGCTTTACGGGGATGACGACTCATCCGAAAACGATGAATGAAATAAAGCGGATTTGCTGAAATGAAAAGGAGCGGTTCGATCGAACCGCTCTTTTCGTTTGACTGAAACACTATATCATTCTGCATTCTTCATTTTTCATTCTGCATTGCTGTATCGCAAATAACGCTCCGCGTTATTTGTGATATAGCTTATGGCTCTGGTAGCCGGGATCGCAGGTCAGGGTGACACCCAGGCGGCGGAAGGTGTTGTCGTCCACCGCGGGGAGAATGACCGTGGAATGGGCTTCGCAGTTCTTCAGCTTCGGAAGCTTGCTCAGGGCCCGGGCGGCATTGTAGTTGGTGGCCGCGGAAACGGACAGGGCAACGAGCACCTCATCGGAGTGCAGACGCGGGTTATGGTTGCCCAGGTATTTGCACTTCAGGTCCTGTACGGGCTCGATAACTTCCGGGGAAATCAGGTGGGCTTTTTTCGGAATGCGGGCCAGCTTCTTCAGGGCGTTCAGGATGACCGCGGCGGAAGGCCCGAGCAGGTCCGTGGTCTTACCAGTGACGATCTCGCCGTTGGGCAGTTCAATGGCCAGGGCGGGATGACCGGTGGCTTCCGCCTTGGCACGGGCAGCGGCCATCACAGGACGGAGTTCATCCTCGTTCAGGTTCAGCTGCTTCATGAGCAGGAGGATCTTCTCGGCTTCTTCCTTTGCGGCATGGCCCTGCAGGAAAGAGCAGCGGGCGGTATAGTACCGGCGGACGATTTCCTTCTCCGCGGCCTTACGGCAGGCTTCATCATCGGTGATGCAGTAGCCGGCCATGTTGACGCCCATGTCCGTCGGGCTCTTGTAGGGGGATTTTCCCCAGACGTGCTCGAAGAGGGCGTTGAGCACCGGGAAGATCTCGATATCCCGGTTATAGTTGACCGTGGTCTGACCGTAGGCTTCCAGGTGGAAGGGGTCGATCATGTTCACGTCGCTCAGGTCGGCAGTGGCGGCTTCGTAGGCCACGTTGACCGGGTGCTTCAGCGGCAGGTTCCAGATGGGGAAGGTTTCGAACTTGGCGTAGCCGGCCTTGATGCCCCGGCGGTTTTCCTGATACAGCTGGCTGAGGCAGGTGGCCATTTTGCCGCTTCCGGGACCGGGCGCGGTGACCAGCACCAGGGGGCGGGTGGTCTCTACATAATCGTTCCGGCCGAAACCGTCATCGCTGACGATATGTTCAATGTTGGTGGGATATCCTTCAATGGGGTAGTGACGGTAGGTTTTGATGCCCAGGGAGTTCAGCCGCTGCTCAAAGGCGACGGCGGC
>JAGAAC010000034.1 GCA_017615475.1 Clostridia bacterium | reverse complement strand
CTGCGCCTGACGCTGGAAGAAGCGCACCGCATTGTACCCGAAGAGGAGATATACCTGCGGGTTCTCCGGGATAACGCCGCTTCCCTGCGGATCATGATCAAAAACGGCGGCCGCGTGGTCGGTCAGGATGAAGAACATTATTTTGTCCGGATCGCCAATCCCGGCAAGGGAAGGTATCCCTCCGTTCAGGAAGCGGAGCAGCTCCTGGCTGAAGCGGAACAGTGCAATCCCGGCCCCTGGGGGAACCACAGCCGGACCGCCGCCCACTGTGCGGAACGGATCGCTTTCTATGCAGGGCTCTGCCCGGAAAAGGCTTATGTGCTCGGTCTGTTGCATGATATCGGCCGGAAATTCGGCGTCAGCCACCTGAAGCATGTGTCCGACGGATACACCTATATGCTGGGTCTTGATTACCCGGATGCTGCCCGCATCTGCCTGACCCATTCCTTCAACGAAATGAAGATTGAGGGTTATATCGGCCGGTTTGACACGTCGGAGGAAGAAACAAGCCTGATCCGTACAAAGCTGGCGGAGACCGTCCCGGATGATTACGATCTCCTGATCCAGCTTTGCGATGCCATTTCCGGCGCGGAGGGCGTCCTGGATATTGTGGACCGGATGTCGGATGTCAAACGCCGTTACGGAATGTATGACCAGGGAAAATGGGACAGGAACCTGGAGCTGAAATCCATCTTTGAGCAAAAGATGGGCCGCGACCTGTATGAAGCGGTTGAAAAAGACAGCTTCCGTCCCGCCCGGCCGTAACCAAAGCAGGGAGGGTATCACATGATCGTGCCTGTTGACCAGTCAAACATCCGCCAGGCAGCGGAGGTTCATTCCGTCTCCTGGCAGGAATCCCACCGTTCTTTCTGCTCCGCGGACTTTATTGCCCTGCATACACCGGAGCATCAGCAGGAATACCTGTCGGAAAAGATCAGCCGGGGCAGCAGGGTTTTTATGCTGGTTGACGGCGAACCTGCCGCGGTTGTTTCCGTCACAGGCAGCCTGATCGAAGACCTGTACGTCCTTCCCTGCCGGCAGAACAAAGGATACGGAACCCTTCTCCTGGAATACGCCGTCCGTCAGTGTACCGGTACACCCACCCTCTGGATTCTTGAGAATAACAAAGGTGCGGAAAGGCTGTACCGCAGGATAGGATTCAGGAAAACCGGCAGGGTCCATGCCGTCACGGACGGCCTGGATGAAATAGAATTCACGCTCACAGAAACCTGAAAGGAAACTGAGATGAAAACAATCGGACTGATTGGCGGAATGAGCTGGGAAAGCACCATCCCCTACTACAGGATCATCAATGAAAAGATCAAGGAAAGCCTTGGCGGCCTTCACTCCGCCCGGATCATCCTTTACAGCGTGGAGTTTGCTGAGATCGAAGCCTGCCAGGCAAACGGTGAGTGGGACAGGAGTGCTGAAATCCTCGGGGACGCGGCTGTAAAGCTGGAGTCTGCCGGAGCGGATTTCATCGTCATCTGCACCAACACCATGCACAAAGTTGCCCCGCAGATCCGGGCAAGGATCTCCGTCCCCATTGTCCATATCGCGGATGCCACAGCCGACTGCCTGGAAACGGCAGGCATCCGGAAGGCAGCTCTGCTGGGTACAAAATACACCATGACCCAGGATTTCTATAAATCCCGGCTGACTGACCGCGGCTTTGAGGTCCTGATCCCGGATGAAGCAGGTGTGGAAACTGTCAACAGCGTTATTTATCAGGAGCTGTGCCTCGGTATCATCAAAGAAGAATCCCGCGCCGCTTTCAGCCGGATCATCACCGGCCTGAAGGAGCGGGGTGCCGAAGCGGTGATCCTGGGCTGCACCGAAATCGGTCTCCTTATTCAGCAGGAAAACTCAGCCCTTCCGGTTTTCGATACAACGGAAATCCATGCCGTCCGGGCAGCCGAGCTCGCCCTGGAGGATTAATTTCCGGCAGAAAAAGCAGCATCCCGTCGTCAGCGGGATGCTGCTTTTTGATTGCCTGTTCTTCAATTGTGCTCCTGTCCGGACGCTTTATCCGATTCCCATCCCGACCCAGGGAATATCGCGGATCAGGCATTGTGCGGCATAACCGATGTCCTCTTCATCCGGCTCTTCGCCTTCCCGGGCACAGCATTCAAATTCATCCACAATGAACTCTATTTCCGTCATGTCAATAAACAGCTGCAGCTGTTCCAGCATTTCCCCGGACACCTCTGTTTCACTCCGGTAGCCTTCCAGGATCGTATCGAAGTAATGCTTCATGTATGCCATCCGTTTTCCGGGATCCTGTTCCATCCGGCACCAGCCGACTCCGTGGGTCCACAGGTGGGCCAGGTCGAACATATACCAGCAGTAAACACAGTTATCGAAGTCGAATACCGTAATACGCCCGGTATCCATGTCAATATGATAGTTGCCGTCGCAGAAATCAAAGTGCACCAGGCCGTAATCATCCGTGTTTACGGGCAGTTTCCGGAAAGCCTCCAGCCGCCGGAAGACTGCCTGCTTCAGTTCCGTATAGCTGTCCGGAATCAGGCTGTCAATATACTCCCTGTTATATTTGTCAAAGTAGTTTCCCCGCTTATGTTCCGGCCTGTATGCTTTGGAAAGCCGGTGGATCGCTCCCAGGGTTTTGCCGGTGTTGTAGAAATACTCCTCCAGCGGAACGCCTTCCCGGTAGCGGTATCCGTTGTCGCACAGCAGGATGCCTTTGGCGTATTCAAACAGGCTGATGTAGACCGGTTTTCCTTCCTCTTCGGTATATTCAACCAGCCTGCCCCGGACGGAAGGGATTACATCCGCTACTGGCGCCCCGTTCCGGGCCAGGTAATGCACAAACTCCGTTTCCGCCAGATAGTCCTCCTCCGTCCTGTCCCCCAGGTCGGATACGCGCAGGACATATTCTTTTTTTCCGTTCCGGCTGCATACATACACCCGGTTCCGTCCGCCTTCATGTCCTGCCACAGGGCTGCATGTACAGTCCTCCTGTGAATACAATGCTTTGATTTTATCCAGTCCGGTCATCTCCGTATTCATCCCCGTCCTTTCCGCTGCTGTCTCATTGCGCGCCGGTTCATGGCTGCGTTCATCATCATTTCATTCTTGGCTATTTTATTCCATCTGTTCTCCCGCTCCAGCCGGAGATACATTTTCCATCTTTCAGACGTCAGGGAACCGTCCTCCAGTGCCCTGCGGACCGCGCAGCCCGGCTCGTTGCCGTGGGTGCAGTCGGAAAAGGCGCACTGGCTGATCAGGTCGGCGATATCGGAAAATGTTCCGCTGATCCCCTCTTCCGCGGCGATCATACCCAGTTCCCGCAGCCCGGGCGTATCGATAAAGAATACGCCGTTGATCTCAATCATTTCCCGGTGGGTGGTTGTGTGCCGTCCCTTGGAGTCGTCCTCCCGGATCCCGCCGGTACGCATGATCTCCCGCCCTGCCAGTGTATTGATCAGGGTGGATTTGCCCGCACCGGAAGACCCCAGCAGTGCAATGGTGGTTCCGGGTGTGAAATATTCCTGCAGACGTTCCAGCCCGAATCCGGTATAGGCACTGACTGCCGCCACCCGCAGCTGGCTGCTCAGTTCAGCCGTCTTCTTTTCCATCTCTTCCACATCCGGGCACTGGTCTGCCTTGGTCAGCACAGCCACCGGCACGGCACCTCCGGCCGCAGCCATGGAGGCATACCGTGCGATCCGGTTCAGGCTGAAATCGTGATTCAGCGAGGTAATGATAAAGACATAATCAATGTTCGCCACCAACGGCTGGATCTGCAGGTTCTTGGCAAATCCGTCCGCGTGGCCGCCCCGGTCCGGACGGTAAAAAGCCGTCCGCCGGGGCAGGATGGACCGGATCAGGCTGTCACCGTAAGGGTTGACTGTAATCTCCACATAGTCACCCACCACCGGGTATTCCTCCCGGTAACGCAGGCTTCCTGTCAGTACGCAGTACAGTTCTTCCGTTCCGTTTTTCACCAGGTACCGGTCCCTGTGGACCTGTGTTACGCGATAGCATTCTTCCAAGCGGTTTCCTCCTTATGGGTCATATGCCGGAATATCCGGCAGAAAATGTTCCGGCGCTTCTTCTTCATGGGCTTTCCTTCGTTCCCGATGTAGAATGTTTCACCGCCGAACGTCACATAACAGGGTTCATTGTTCCGGCGGATCGCATTGTCCGCCATACCGGGCTGCCAGCCGGCATACATGCCGCCGGCCGGCGCGTCATATATCTGTATAGTCTTATCCATAACTGATCCTTCCTTTTGCGGCGCGGATCCCTTCGGGTATTCACATACCTCTCTTCTCCGCGCGTGTTGTTTGTTATATTCGTTTCCTTGCAGGTGTACCGGTTCATCCGTCCGGATACCCGGTTGTTTCTGCTCATTCTGAACAGGTTTGATTTGGTATTCATATGCAAAACCATTGTTTTCTTCTCCTTTCTTCGTTTTACTTGTTTACCTGTTTACGGTACCGGTAGGTTGTCCTGCCGAAGGTACCTTCATAGGCCATTTCTTCCCAGCCGTCAGCGATCAGTGCTTCATTCCGGTCTGTTTCCCTTTGCTGGTCTCCCGGCACATCCAGCAGCCATCCGCCGGGTTTGGTGATCCGGGTCAGTTCATCCACTTCCTCCCGGAAGCGGTCGCCCACCACGTGTCCGCTCATCACGACGTCAAAGCTGTTGTCCGGGAACGGCAGGCTGTCGCACATGCCGTCGCATACCCTCATGTTGGTAATGCCCTTCCGTGCGATCTCATCCCGCATATACTCCCTCAGGGAGTCCACAGGTTCGCTGGCCACAACAAAGGCAGCTTTCTCCGCTGCCGCGAAGGCCAGCCGGCCTGTTCCGCTGCCCACGTCCAGCACTGTCTTTCCTTCCAGGCGGCACAGCTCAAACAGGCGTTCCTTGTGCCACCCGTAAATGAAGTCGCATTTTTCAGGCATAAGGTTCGGCGTGGTATAAATAACGAAATCCTCATAATCGCCGATCACCTGTACCTCCGCTGTCCGGATCTCCTCCGGCGTCAGCTCCGCCGGTGCCTGTGCGGTAAGTGTTTTCACCGTCTCCGCCATTTCAGGACACTTGCTCATGAATAGTCCTGCCACCTTCGGATTCGCCTTCAGTGCCATGGCCAGTGCCTTCTTTCCGGCTTCATCCGGATTACCCAGTATGTACCGGATCTGGAAGCGCTCCATCCGCAGCATGCAGTCAAATGAGTAGTCTTCGGGATTTATCCATCCAATTATTCCCATAGGTTCCTCCTGTGCCGGTTTTTTTTCAGCCTGTTTTTCTTTGTTTGTTTTCGGGACGTTTCCACATGCCAAAATAAGCATCCCGACCACCTCCTGTATTCTTTTTTTGCGCAGCAAAAAACCGCTTATCCGTTATGGACAAGCGGCCGGTCATATCAAACGGGTACCGGAAGTTATTCCGGACGGTTCTTCGTATGATCGGATGCCATGCCAGTACGGATGTGCTTTATTGTTTTAACGGCAGCTGCTGACCGCTTTGCATACATGTTGTTAACCATGCGAAGAACCCCCTTTCTTTTCAAGTTGTGACAACTATAACTTACCCAAAGGCGCATGTCAAGCGTTTTTTTATTCAAACTGCGCCCTGTACAGGCGGTAATAGAACCCCCTGGCCTGCATCAGATCATCGTGCGTTCCTTGCTCCACAACGTCTCCGTGGTTTACAACCAGGATGTTGTCAGCGTTCCGGATGGTGGAAAGCCGGTGAGCAATGACAAAGCAGGTCCGCCCTTTCATCAGCTCCCGCATTGCCCGCTGGATCTCGCGTTCCGTGGAAGTGTCCACGTTGGAGGTTGCCTCATCCAGAATCAGCATGCTGGAGGTGTACAGCATTGCCCGGGCAATGGTCAGCAGCTGTTTCTGCCCCTTTGAGATGTTGCCGCCGTCCTCACTGATTACCGTTTGGTATCCTTCCGGCAGCCGCATGATAAACGGATGAATATGGGCTGCCTTCGCAACGGCAACCACTTCATCCATCGTGGCGTTTTCCTTGCCGTAGGCAATATTGTCGAAAATCGTTCCCCGGAACACCCAGGTATCCTGCAGCACCATGGCATAGGCGGACCGCAGGCTTCTCCGGGTCAGTTCCCTGACATCCTGGCCGTCCACGGTCACGCTGCCGCTGTCCACATCATAAAACCGCATCAGCAGGTTGATAATCGTGGTCTTGCCCGCACCGGTGGGACCCACGATAGCCGTCAGCCTGCCGGCATCCGCCCGCATGGAAAGATCGTGGATGATCGTCCGGTCCGGATCGTAGCCGAAGAAAACATGATCCAGCGCAACGTTTCCCTGCGCGTCAGACAGCGTCCGGGCATTCTCCGCATCCTGCAGCTCCTCCGGCTGGTCCAGCAGGCCGAACACCCGTTCCGCTGCCGCCAGCGCGGAAAACAGTTCATTGATGATGTTTGCCACTTCGTTGATCGGACCGGAGAATTTCCGGGAATACAGCACAAAGGAGGAAATATTCCCCAGGCCGATGGCGCCGTTCATATACAGCACCGATCCCAGCAGGGTGATCAGGCTCAGGCCGATGTTGTTGATAAACCCAATTGTCGGGCCGATGGTCGCCGCCAGGGAGTCCGCGTCATAATACGCTTCCGCGGCCTGGTGGTTGATTTCCTCGTACTTTTCGTCAATCTGGTCCTCATAGGCATAGGCCTGGATGGTCTTCTGCCCGGACAGCTGTTCTTCCACAAAACCGTTCATCGCCCCGTAGGACCTGGACCGTTTCACAAACCGGGGCTGCGTTCTTTTCCGCATATAGGCGGTAAACGCGATGGAAGCGGGGACTGTCACCAGTGTCACCAGGCTCAGCACCGGGGAAATACGGATCATCATGATCAGCGCGCCGATCACCGTCACCACGCTGGTCAGGATTGCCACCACATCCGTGGCCATACAGGTGCTGATCACATCCACGTCATAGGATACCCGGCTGATGATGTCCCCGGCCTGGTTCCGGTCAAAAAAGCCCACCGGCAGCCGCATCAGCTTGTCAAATACATCCTGCCGCATCTTCCGGCCCACGCGCTTGGAAACATTCACCATGATCATATGGATCAGGATGGTGATCAGGGAGGAACTCACGTAAACCGCCAGCATCCGGACAGCGAAGTAGGCGACTTTTTCAAAATTGACCCTGTTCAGTCCGGCTGCCGCCTCATTGATCGCGGATCCGGCAAGCGTCGGTCCCCACAGGCTCAGCACATTGCTGATCAGGCACAGTACCGCCACCAGCAGGATCAGCGCCTTGAACGCACCGAGATAGGACAGCAGGCGCATGAAAGCGCCTCTTGAATCCCTGGGTTTGGTCATAATGGAATCACGCCTGGCCATTATTCCACCTCCCCCATCTGGGTTTGCTGGATCTCCCGGTAAACCGGGCAGCCGCGCATCAGTTCCTCATGCGTTCCCCTGCCGATCATTTCTCCTTCATCCAGCACAATGATCTCATCCAGATTCATGATGGAGGAAATCCGCTGGGCAATCACAATCAGCGTGGTTTCGGCATACCGCGTGCTGATGGCCTTGCGCAGTTCAGCGTCTGTCCGGTAGTCCAGAGCCGAGGAGGAATCGTCCAGGACCAGGATATCCGGCTTCGCCGCCAGGGCCCGGGCAATCAGCAGCCGCTGCTTCTGCCCGCCGGAGAAATTGCCGCCGTGAATAGCCGCCATATGGTTCGCACCGTCCGGATACCGGTTCACGAAGTCCGCCGCCATGGCATCGCCCAGGGCTTCCTGCAGACGCTCCTCATCCACGTTCCGGCCGAATACCACATTTTCCCGGATGCTGGAAGCAAAAATCGTATCATTCTGGAATACCGTACCGAACCGTCGCCGCAGGGCATCCCGGTCCATCGTCCGCACGTCCTGTCCGTCAATGAACACATGACCTTCCCCGGGATCATAAAAGCGCATCAGCAGGTTGATAATCGTGGTTTTTCCGCTTCCCGTGGCACCGATGATTCCCAGGGAACCTCCTTTCCGGATGGTGAAATCCACGTCCTTCAGGCACTGCTGCCTGGAAGAACCCGCAAAGGCGGCTGCGTTCTGCGGACCGTCCCCCCGGTCTCCTGCATAACTGAAAGTTACGTGATCAAAAATGATGTAACCATCCCGCTCCGTTTTTGCGCCTTCCTCCGCGGGAAGCATAGCCAGGTCTTCCTGCTGTTCCGTCGCTTCCGCAATACGGGCCGCGGAGGCATTGGCCTTGGAAAGCATCAGAAACACGCGGTTCAGGCCCATAACGCCCATCAGGATCATATTGAAGTATGTCAGAAAGGCCAGGATTACACCGGGCTGGGTTACACCGGCGTTTACCCGTTTCGCGCCGATAAAAACAATGAGCGTCAGGCCGATGTTCAGGAATAGTGTAACCACCGGACCCGGAAGCGCCATAATGATGCTTGCCTTGATATCCCGCCGGGAAGTGGTATCGTTTGCCCCGCTGAACCGCCGCATCTCAAAAGGCTCTTTGGAGAGGGCCTTCACTACCCGGATTCCGGTGATGTTTTCCCGCATGATGCGCACAATATCATCCATGCCCCGCTGCACCATGTCATACAGCGGAATCCCCTTAAAGGAGATGAACACCACCAGGCCGATCATAACCGGGGCCATGATGCACAGGATCAGCGCCAGGCCCGTATCCATGGTCAGCGTAATGACAATCCCGCCGATCAGCATAATCGGTGCCCGGATCCCCAGGGTCTGTGCCGCCCGGATAAAATTCTGCACATTGTAGGTGTCAGACGTCATCCGGGAAATCAGGGAAGGCAGGCCGATCCCGTCCGTCTGTCCCCCGGAAAGGTTCAGCGCCGAATGGAAAAGATCCCGCCGGATGGTGAAAATGCTTTCCTTGGCGATCCATACAGCCTTCCGGTTTGCCGTTACATTCAGGAACCGTACTACGCAGGCCAGCAGGATCATGGCGCCGCCCCACAGCAAAACAGGCGCCGTCTCCTTTTGTGGCACCACATGGTCCAGCAGATGCTCCATCACATAGGGAATCAGAAGCTCGGTCAGTGTACCGGCCAGCTTCAGCCCCATGCCGAACAAGATCATCCATTGATACTTTTTCAGATACTTCCAAAGAAACTTCATCTGTTCCCCCGGTTTTCCCTCACGCGGAGCTTTTCTTCTCCTGCTTTACTGCTCTTTCCCGACCATCATAAAGAGATTCAGCTGCGGCGTCAATCCGTTTTTCGGTTTCGGTTTTTGTTTCCTGTATTCCTCTTTTTTCCAAAACCGCTTGACGGCGGCTTTTTCCCGGTGTATACTCACCCCAATCTTTCCGGAAAGGAGCTCTTCTCATGGCGAAGTACGCAGTCTATACTATGACTACTACCATGACCGACACTTATACTGTGTACGGTTATGATTTCGCGTACAATCGTCCGAAGAGCAGGGAAAAGTAGAATCCGGAAATGCGGCCGCATCAACTGATCACTTATCCCTCGAGGATAAGTGATTTTTTGTTATCCGGAATCTGCTGCCAGAAAAACTGAAAAGGAGTGAATCTCATGGACCTGCACGACTACAAGGACGTTGCCGAAAACTATGACCGGTATCTCGAAGTAATGTACGCGCACAATGATCATCATGAGCATTTTCAGGAATTTTACCTGGATCTGGCCCGTCAGTACGGAGCCGGCGGTGTGGTGGACGTGGCCTGCGGCACAGGCGCAGTACTCCTGTACCTGGCGGAACGCGGCATTCAGATTGACGGCACGGATCTTTCCGAAGAGATGTGCAAAGTCGCTGAAGCCAAGGCGGAAGCGCTGGGCCTTTCCCTGAACATCATTCCCGCGGATATGACACGTTTTTCCTCCGGCAGGAAGTATTCCCTGGCGATCATTGCCCGCAGCGGTTTCATGCATCTGCCGGATCAGGAGCTGCAGATCGCCGCGCTGAAGAACCTTCGGGAACAGCTGCTTCCCGGCGGTATCCTGACGCTCAATACTTTCGATCCCTGGCCGCCTATACAGGCCGCCCAGATGAAGACGTCACCGGAGGACTATTCTTTCCGGCTGGAGTATGTCAATGCTGACGGCAACCGGGAGAAAATCTATAACGCCATTACCTATAACCCCTGGACACAGCAGATGCATGGGAACTGGAAATTCGAGGAATACAATGACAAGGGGGAAGTCATCGGTGAAAGAATCCGCCCCCTGCTGATGCGCCAGACAAACCGCTGGGAGATGTTCCTCCTGGCCAGGCTGTGCGGTTTCGAAGTCCTGGATATTTACCGCGGATACAACGGCGATAAGGAAGACCTGAAAGATCCCTCCTCCGCGGCAAAGTTCAACAGCAATCTCATATGGATTTTAAAACGAAAGGAAGATTAATCATGAATAAAACAGGCACTCAGACCATCGAAACCCACCGGCTGATCCTGCGTCCCTTTTGTATCGAAGACGCTGATGATATGTTTACCAACTGGGCTTCCGATCCGGAAGTAACCCGTTTCCTGACCTGGCCTGCCCATCCGAACGCCGACGTCACCCGAATGATCCTGAAGGACTGGATTTCCCGTTATGAAGACGGCGGATTCTTCAACTGGGCCATCGCCCTGAAGGAAAGCGGCAGCGTCATCGGCAATATCTCCGTTGTCCGCCTGGAAGAGGCGATTGAGGAGGCTGAAGTCGGTTACTGCATGGGCAGGGCATACTGGGGCCAGGGCATCATGCCCGAGGCGCTGCGCGCTGTGATGGATTATCTCTTCGACACCGTCGGTGTCAACCGGATCATGGCAGGATACGATGTGAACAATCCCAAATCCGGCCGGGTGATGGAAAAAGCCGGCATGCAAAGGGAAGGCATCCGGCGCGGAGCGGGGATCAACAACCGGGGCCTCTGCGATGTCTGCTGCTGGTCCCTGCTGCGGAAAGACAGGGGGCTGCCTGTCAGCAAAACGCTGTCTCCTGTCACTGTCCGTTTCGCGAAGGCGGATGAACTGGACGCGGTGAATGAACTCCGCCGCCAGGTCAATGACCTGCATGTTGCCGGCCGGCCCGATACCTTTAAGCCCGGTTTCTGTGAGGAACTCAGGAACTTTATCCACACCATCTGGGAGGATCCCCAGCGGGAAATCGTTGTGGCGGAGCTGGAGGGCAGGATTGTCGGCTTCGCGGTGCTGAACCATATTGTCCGTCCGGAAAACCCTTTCATGTACGAACGGGATTTCCTGGACATTGACGAGTTTGCCGTGGATAAAAACCATCACCGGCAGGGCATCGCCAGCGAAATGGTGCGTTTCATCGTGGGTTACGCCAGGGAAAAGAACTACAGTCGCGTGGAACTGAACATGTGGGAGTTTAACCGGAACGCCCTGGCATTCTATGAAGCTGCCGGTTTCACCACCTACCGGCGGTATATGGAAATCCGCCTGAAATAAGTACAAACGGTTTCTTTTCAAAAGGGGTTTGTTACCGGTATAATAAAACTGTATGATGAGGTGAAAAGAATGATCAGGCAAGCAGAACAGGCAGACCTGGCAGAATGCGTTCGTGTTATCCGGGAAAGTTTTCAGACGGTCGCTGATGAATTCGGTTTTACGCGGGAAAACGCACCGCGGTTTACGGCATTTGCCATAACGGAGGAGTGGCTGCAGTGGCAGATGTTCGGCGAACACCGGCTGATGTATCTGGATGAGGAAGACGGCAGGATCCGCGGATACTACTCCCTGCAGATGAAGGATAACAATGAGTGTGAACTGGGAAACCTGGCGGTACTGCCGGAATTCAGGCACAGGGGAATCGGGGGAGAACTGCTGAAACACGCAATGGATACCGCCAGGGCACAGGGCTGTAAGGTCATCAAGCTGGGCATTGTGGAGGAGAACACGGTGCTGCGGAAGTGGTACGAGCGCAGCGGCGCGGTTCATCAGGGCACTGAGAAATTTGATTTCTTCCCGTTTACCTGCGGATATATGGAAATCAGACTGTGAGCGGAGAAAGAGGAAGACGATGATCAGCAAAATCAGGGCGGAGCTGGAAAGCCTGCAGGACATGAAATACCGGGAGATGCAGATCCGGATTATTCCGACGGTGAACCCGGAAAGCATCATCGGGGTCAGGACACCGGCGTTGCGGCAGCTGGCAAAGCAATATGCGCAGGATGAAAACATCAACGTGTTTCTGAATGACCTGCCGCATCAGTATTTTGAGGAAAACCAGCTGCACGCGTTTATTCTTTCCGGTATGAAGGATTACGCGGAGTGCCTTTGCCTGCTGAACCGCTTTCTGCCTTACGTGGACAACTGGGCGACCTGTGATCAGATGTCACCCCGGGTGTTCAGAAAACACCGGAATGATCTGCTGAACAGCATACGGGAATGGATCGGATCAGGAGAACCCTATACGGTCCGGTTCGGAATCGGCATGCTGATGGAGCATTACCTGGATGAGGACTTTGATCCCGCGTACCTGGAAATGGCAGCAGCGGTCCGGTCGGAAGAATACTATGTCAACATGATGACAGCCTGGTATTTTGCCACCGCGCTGGCAAAACAGTATGAGACTGTGCTGCCGTATATTGAGAATCACCGGCTGGATTCCTGGACACACAACAAGGCAATCCAGAAATCTATTGAAAGCTATCGGATTACACCG
Source organism: Clostridia bacterium (assembly GCA_017615475.1). Lineage (GTDB taxonomy): Bacteria > Bacillota > Clostridia > Christensenellales > Aristaeellaceae > Aristaeella. The sequence goes on along the minus strand of JAGAAC010000034.1, from coordinate 790 downwards.
GAACAGAAGGAGTACCTGAAATCATTGAAAATCAGGATAAAGTAAAATGATCAGACTGGAAGAAATCAACGGAAAGAATGTCTGGGACATTCTGAAGCTGGAGGTCGGCGATACAAAGGATGAAGTCATTGAGAAGTTTGTAACCCGCTCCGTGGAAATCCTGAAGGAAAAGCTGACGGGCGTCTACCTGCATGGGTCCGCTGCTATGGGCTGCTATCAGCCGAAGAAGAGCGACCTGGATTTTATGGTGGTTGTCAATGAAAACCTGACAGACGCCGAGAAGCGGGAATATATGGATATGGTGCTTGAACTGGACGCGGAGGGTCCGGCCAAAGGAATTGAAATGAGCGTCGTTATAAAAGACGTCTGTGATCCTTTTGTTTATCCCACACCTTTCATCCTGCACTTTTCCAGAATGCATACGGAATGGTACCGGCGGGATCCGGAAGACTATATCCGGAAAATGAACGGAACCGACAGGGACCTGGCGGCTCATTTTACCGTAATCCGGGGCCGGGGCGTGTGCCTGTACGGCTTGCCTGTGACGGAAGTGTTCGGCGAGGTGCCGGAAAAGGATTACCTGGATTCCATCCGGGATGACGTGTCCGGAGCAGGGGAAGAAATCACAGACAATCCCATGTACCTGATCCTGAACCTGACCCGAGTCCTGGGATACCTGAAGGAAAAGGAAGTCCTGTCCAAGCAGGAAGGAGGAACCTGGGGACTGAAGAACCTGCCGGAGGAATACCATCCGCTGATCCGCACCGCCCTGCGGGAATACACGGAAGGT
>JAGAAC010000176.1 GCA_017615475.1 Clostridia bacterium | reverse complement strand
GAATACCTCAGGAGCAAATAACCGGAAAAGAAGACAAAAAAAGAGGATATCTCCGGCAGTCGTTGATAGCTGCCGGAGATTTTCTTTGGGAAAACATGGCAAGTATGATATGATCATAGCCAGGAACCAATCAGAGCTTCAGCAAAACCATAGGCTTACTGCCTGATCAAAACCGCAGGGAGGGTTCTGTCATGGAAAAAGGACGAATCATCTATCTGAACGGGGTCACCAGCTCCGGTAAAACATCCATTGTGGAAGCACTGCAGGCACGCCGGGATGTTTTCTTCTATGTTGTGGCCAACGACCTGTTCCAGGAGATGATCGGAGAGGAATACCTGCAGGAAGATTACTGGAAATACCTTGGCGAAGTGATCATCATGATGTACCATACCGCGAAACTGTTTTCGGATATGGGAAAAAACGTGATCATAGACAGCATCCTGGTGGAGAGGGAAGGCGTTGAACCGCATTACGAACGCCTGAAAGAGATCCTGGGGGATAATCCGCTGGACATCGTAGAGGTATATTGCCCGCTGGATATCTGCAGGCAGCGCAATATAGACCGGGGAGACCGGTATGAATCGCAGTCGGATGAACAGGCGGAACTGATGGCGAAGGATATCCGGTACAGCATGAGGGTGGATACAAGCCTGCTTTCTCCGGAAGAATGCGCTGACAAAATTCTCCGGGAGCTGTTCTGACTAAAGAGGGAAACGCATATGGACATCAAAACCCATTATGATCTGCTGATTGAGGAAAATAACGACCCTTTCCGTGACCCGCCGGTTTTGCAGAAATACATGGAATCATGGGACGGGCAGGCATTTCTTGACCTGATGGAACTGGATCCATCGAAAGACGTGCTGGAAATAGGCGTCGGGACAGGAAGGCTTGCGGCAAAAACAGCTGGGCAATGCGGGCATCTGACGGGGATAGACCTGTCGGCAAAAACCATTGAAAGAGCAAGGGAGAACCTCCGGCCATATCCGAACATATCTCTGATCTGTGATGACTTCCTAACCTGCCAGTTTGCTGGGACGTTCGACGTGGCCTATTCCTCGCTGACGATGATGCATTTCCGGGACAAGGGACGAGTGATCGGAAAAGTATACTCACTGCTGAATGACAACGGGCTTTTCTGTTTGTCCATAGACAAAAACCAGAGCGAATGGATCGATATGGGGAACAGAAAGATCCGCGTTTATCCGGACACACCGGATGAGATCATTTCGCTTGCGGAGCAGGCCGGCCTGAAAACAAAAAAGAAAGCTGAGACCGAAAACGCTTATCTCTTTGCGTTTGTAAAGTAAAAAAACCAAGGACAGAAAGAGCAACCTGAATCGTTATCATAGTATAAACATATCAGGGAGGCCGTATGAATATGAAAAAGTTCGTTCTGTTATTCCTGCTCATGCTTTTATCCTCATTGCTTTTGTGCGCTTTCGCGGAACAGGGCAATTACTGTGATCCTGTCCCGCAGGGACTGTCAGACCTGATCGAGGGAACCCCGCAGGACTGCATTGTCTTTAATGCGCCGGACGGCTCTGTGCAAGCCTATATTATCACGGAATGTGCTTCAGGCCTGGATGGTTACAGACTGACAGACGGACAATGGGAGATGATGCTCGGCGGCGGTGACGTGCTGGACTACCGCAGTGACGCGAGGTTTGTCCGGCATCAGCCGGATCAGCTTCGTCCCGACGGAGTGCCCTATGGAGACAGCCAGGGGTTCGATATCGCTGCCGAAGGCGGTATCTGTGACTGCTACCAGTGGAACGGGGAGTATTATGCTCTCTGCGGCTGGCATGATCCGGATCGGTACAGCGGCACCGTGATGATCCAGGGAACTGTCCTGAAGTATTACCCGGAAGGCAGCACGGTTCCGGAATATGAGGCGGACGCCGGGGATGAACTGACGATGTCCGGCTGGACAGACGATTACAAGGGCCGCCCGGCAACACCGGCGGAGGCGAAAAAGAGGGCAGTGTTCACTCTGGATTCGATCCGGAATGATGTTCCCGGTGCGGAACTGGCCGAATACATTTTCTTTAATTGGGGGACTGAAGCTCATGCGGTGTTCGCGGCGGTGAAATACAACGAGGAAGCGAAAGGATATGTCCTGTCCGTCGTGAAAGCAGCTTATAATACGGAATGGGAAAAACCGGAGATGGTCACTCTGGCGGATATTCCCCTTTCGGAACAGATGAAGGATGTGTCCGGCAAAGATTTATGGGAGAACAACGAACTGCTCAGACAGCCAGGGGCCATTGACACCGGCCGGCTCCCGGTTAAAGACCGTGTGGTGAGCCTTGAACCGTATCAGGGTTATCTGGTCCTGCTGACAGAGGATGAAGAGGGTCAGCACCGGGTGGCGGTGGCTTACCAGGCGCCGGGCGGCACCTATACCGTTGAGGAATCGAATGTGCTTCCTGATGATTCATGGCTGGATCTGTTCCACGCCGGGCAGGATCAGATCCAGGTCGAATTCAATCAGCACACATGGGAAGCCGGGTTCGACAGGACTGATTCCGGCTGGCAGCTGAAATGGGTCTTCGGAGATGGAGTGGAATATACGGTTTACTGGGGAAACATCAGGTGCTCCGGCCATATTTCGGACGAAGACAGCCGGCTTGTGGGCACTTTGGATAACTATGATCTGATGACTGTGGACTTTACAGATATTCCCCGGACCATAGATACACTGAAACAGGCTGTCAGCCGGGAAGGCTGGGCGGCTGTCTGCAATCCCAATCCGAAGGACCGGCTGTACCTGCGTCCCAAGGCGGGAGACAAGGACAGTTCCCTGGGAAAGTTCTATAACGGAACTCCGGTCAGAGTGCTGGAAACGAAAAAAGACTGGTGCCGTGTGAAGATCGGTGCGAACGGCCCGGAAGGCTGGATGATGAAGAAATACCTGGTCTTTGGGGAAAAGATGGACAGCGTGGAACCTGCTTTCCCGTTCCTGGATCTCCGGGAGGAATACATGGAAACGGCGGAAGGCTGGACAGAACCGGAAAAGAAGAACAGCTGCGGCCTGCTGAAGGACCATACATGGCATATTATGGGAGTCTTTGAGAATCTGTATATCCTGATTGATGATGAAGGCGAATGTGCTTATGCGCCGATGGCCTGGTTCTGGGAAGGAAACGGCTGAAAAGACGGACCTGACACAGCCGAAGAGAAGCCAGATAAGGAGAATGAATATGCGGGTTACCTATATTACGGCGAGGCAGGAATAACGAGAGAAGAGTATGATCTCCTCTTTTACGGCGCTGAGCAGATGCATATTTCATATATGCAGAGCTACGGCCCTTACGCGGTTGATTCTTTATGGAAGATCCTGAATTACGGAATCGATCAGAAAGAAGCTTTATGGAGCAGGATCAATAAAGTATATCAATAATCCGGGAGACAGAAAGGCAGGCTTTATGCGACTGTTTACAGGGATACGGCCATCGGATGACTTCCGCGCGGCACTGGCTGTGCTGCAGGAACGGCTTCGTGCTGCCGGGATCACCGGAAGGTATCTCGATCCGTCCAACCTGCATATGACCCTGGAGTTTATCGGGGAGTGGCCGGAGGATATCACCCGGATCCTGCCGCCGGTTGGGCATCCGTTCACGATTACGCTGGCTCATCCCGGGATCTTTCCGGAAGCAAAAGTGCTTTGGGCGGGCGTGGAAAAGTCAGAGGAACTGAATTGCCTGGCGAAGAAAGTCCGGGACAGCCTGGCCGGAAACGGGATCCCTTTTGATCCGAAGGGGTTTAATCCGCACATCACGCTGGTGCGGAAACCGGTGATCCCCGACGGTGTGGACTTGTCCGGAATCGAAATCCCCAAGGCGTCCATGGTCGTGGACGAGATATGCCTTTACCGCTCTGAACGCGGAGAGAACGGCATGGTGTACACCGTGATCGGAAGTACCGGAGACAGGATATAAAAAACCCTTCACGCTTTGTGAAGGGTGTTTGTTATCAATCAGGTGATTACTTATCGAAGGCCGGGGGAACGGGCTTGGTGATCTCCTGCAGGCGGCGTTGGCGGCGGGTGAGCATATCAGGAGATTTAGCCTGAATGTCACCGGCTTTGGTCAGGGCCCACTTGGTGAGGGAAGGACCAACCAGTTCATAGATCAGCACGGAGAACAGGACGATGTTCCGGATCAGGGAACCTTCTGCTCCGCCGAGTACCCGGTAGGCAGTGCTGCACATTCCCAGGGCCACACCGGCCTGGGGCAGCAGGGTGATACCCAGCCATTTCCGGACGGTTTCGGGGCTCTTCGCCAGGAGGGATGACCAGTGGGCGCCGAGGATCTTACCCATGGAACGGAAGAGAATATAAACCACACCGATCAGCACCACAGAGAGATCCGCAAAGACACTGAAATCCAGCGCCGCACCGCTGAGCACGAAGAACAGGGTGATGGCCGGACCGGACCAGCGGTCCGCCTGCAGCATCAGGTCTTCGCTGAGCGGGCAGAAATTGCAGAAGATGGTACCGAGCATCATGCAGACCAGCAGGGAAGAGAAACCGAAGGTGAAAGGACCGATCGGGATCTTCAGCTGGCTGACCGCAACGGTGAGGATCACACTGCCGACGATCAGGGCATTACGGTTGCGGTGGGAGTGGAAGAACCGCTCCAGCCAGGTGAGGCCCAGACCGACCAGGCCGCCGAAGGCAATGGAGAGGATAACCTCCATGAGCGGCTCAATAATCAGCGCCGCGATATGGGTGGTACCGTTTTTCATGGACTGGGCAATACCGAAGGAAACCGCAAAGATCACCAAGCCGACGGCGTCATCCAGGGCAACGACGGGCAGCAGGACGTCCGTAACCGGACCCTTGGCCTTGTACTGACGGACAACCATCAGGGTGGCGGCAGGAGCGGTTGCGGCGGCGATGGCGCCCAGGGTGATGGCTACCGGCATGGGCAGGAGGTCCGGCATGATGAAGTGCAGGGCGACCAGGGCGATATCCACACAAATGGTGGCAACCACGGCCTGCAGGATGCCGATGATGGTGGCCTGCTTGCCGGTCTGCTTCAGGGCGGAAAGCCGGAATTCATGGCCGATGGCGAAGGCGATGAAGCCCAGGGCCACATCGGAGATCATGGACAGGGAGTCTACCTGCTCCGGGGTGTTGAAGCCCAGGCAGGGTACGCCGAGCCGGCCCAGAACGCTTGGCCCGATGATGATACCGGCCACCAGATAGGCTGTAACGTCCGGCAAGCGGAATTTGACAAAAAGCCGGGTCATCAGAAGACCGGTAAAGAGCGCGATTGCAATCAGCAGAAGTGTCTGCATAAATAAGCTTCCTTTCAGAAATCCATTGCGCGCTATTTCGCGCGCGCCGCCGATTTTAGCACTTTTAGGGAAAAATCACAATGATTTTCCCTCAAAAGTGCAAAAATCGTAATTAACAATTAATAATGAACAATTAATAATGGTGGAGAAAACAGCTTCCGAGGAATCTGTTCTTTTGATTGGATGCGCATTCGCGTATAAAGGGATTTCTCCCGCAACCTCAATCGATGCACTTACCGCAATCTCAATGGTCGCAACTCCCCACTGGGGAGATAGCTCCCTTTCGATTGACCTCACCTCTGATGAGATTTCCGCCACTGGCGGTCATCAGAGGTTCGCCCTGGAGCGCTTCGCATTGCTTGTTTCGGTAAGGAAACGCACACGCACCGCGGGCGGTATTCCCGCCTCGCGCACCGCGCGCGACAGGACTCCACCTCGTTTTCGCCTGTGGCGAATGACCCACTGGGTCACCACTCGGATCGTTCCCCACGTTGCTCGAAATGACATTTTGGGGCATGCTTGTGGGCAAGATGACACACAGGGCAGGATGTGTTCAGGGAATGCAGGAAACAGTCAATGATAATGATTGTTCCGCTTGCGGGCTTGTGGTAAAATGACATCAGATAGAATCCGGGAGGAAATAGCCAGATGAATGTGACAAAGGATATCCGCTATATCGGTGTAAACGATCATGAGATCGATCTGTTTGAAGGAATGTACATTGTGCCGGAAGGCATGGCGTACAATTCCTATGTAATCCTGGACGAAAAGATCGCCGTGATGGATACGGCTGACCGGCATTTTGTGCAGGAATGGATGGGCAACCTGGAAGCGGCGCTGGAAGGAAGGAAGCCGGATTACCTGATCGTTCAGCACATGGAGCCGGACCATTCCTCCGGAATCTCGGCCTTCATGGATGCTTATCCGGAAGCAAAAGTTGTTGCGACCGCCAAAGCCTTCACCATGATGAAGAACTTTACCGGTACAGACTATTCCGGCCGCGGAATCGTGGCGAAGGAAGGGGACAAACTGGAACTGGGCAGCCACGTGCTGACCTTTATAACCGCTCCCATGGTGCACTGGCCTGAGGTCATGTTCACCTATGACAGCACGGATAAGGTGCTGTTCTCTGCGGACGCTTTCGGCAAGTTCGGCGCGCTGGACGCGGAGGACGAGGAAGGCTGGGCCTGTGAAGCCCGCCGCTATTATTTCGGCATCGTGGGCAAGTACGGCGCCCAGGTGCAGGCTGTGCTGAAGAAGGCAGCCGCACTGGAGATCCGGACCATCTGCCCGCTGCACGGACCGGTGCTGAACGAGAACCTGGGCTATTACCTGGACCTGTATAATACCTGGTCCTCCTACGGGGTGGAGACGGAAGGCGTTGCCATCTTCTACACTTCTGTTTACGGCCATACGAAAGAGGCGGCGGAGTACCTGGCGCAGAAGCTGCAGGAACTGGGCTGCCCCAAGGTTGCTGTCAGCGACCTGGCCAGGGACGATATGGCCGAAGCGGTGGAAGACGCTTTCCGGTACGGAAAGATCGTACTGGCTACCACGACCTACAACGCAGATGTTTTCCCCTTTATGAAGGAGTTTATCGAGCACCTGACAGAGCGGAATTACCAGAACCGGCTGATCGGCCTGATCGAAAACGGCAGCTGGGCACCGACTGCCGCCAAGGTGATGAAGGGCATGCTGGAAGGCTGCAAGAACACGACCTTTGCCACTGCCGAAGTGAAGATTGTTTCCGCCATGACAGAGGAAAACAAGGCTCAGCTCGACCAGCTGGCGAAAGAGATGCTGTAAAACAGAAACAGAACAACCGGAAGCCGGGAAAAACGGCTTCCTTTTTTGTTTGTCCCGTTGACAAGGGAAACCGGCTTTCCTATACTGTGAACACATTGACACAAGAAGCAGGAGGACTGCGGAATGACACGGAAAAACGGATACAGTCAGTTTACCCTTGGAGATATGCTGCTGCAATATAACCTGGACGAGCAGAACCGGGTGAGCATGAGCCTGATTCCCCTGGCCATGAAGGATAAGGTCAGGGAAAAGGCATACACACCGGAACCGCTGGTCCAGATCCACGCGAAAGGCGACCCGCTGCCGAACGGTTATGGCAACGGACATACCATGGCCTGCACCACGGCAACGGACGCCATGAAGTTTGTCAACCAGAAGCAGGAAGGAAATACAATCATCACAACGGCAGCGGACGATACCGGCCGGACCGTGCACCACAAGGTCCGCTGGGAGGAAGGACTCCGGGCGGTGGTGGTTTCCTGTATGTTTGAGAACCGGGGTGAAAAGCCTGTCACCCTGAATCTCCTTTCCAGCGTCAACCTGAGCGGGATCACGCCCTTCACGGAAGGAGATTCAACGGGAGCATTGCAGATTCACCGGATCGGCAGCGCATGGAGCGCGGAAGGCCGAGTGATCACTGAAAGCATAGAGCAGGCAATGCTGGAAAGGTCCTGGACAGGGCATGCCCTCCGGGTTTTCAAATTCGGCCAACTGGGATCCATGCCGGTACGGGGACATTTCCCCTTTATGGCGGTGGAAGACAAAAACGCGGACGTCACCTGGGCGGTGCAGATGGCCTGTCCTTCCTCCTGGCAGATGGAGATCCGCCGGAAGGATGACTGCCTGAACCTGATGGCCTCCCTGCCGGATGAAGACTTCGGCCATTGGGCAAAGACCGTGAAGCCGGGAGAAAGCTTTGAGACTCCGGAAGCCTACCTGACCGCCGGAGAAGGCGGACTGGACAAGGTGTCCCAGCGGCTGCAGACCGTGCAGCGCAGGAATATGCCGCGCCCGGATATGACGCTTCCGGTGATGTTCAATGAATACTGCACGACCTGGGGAAATCCGACGCATGAAAACCTGGAAGGCATTGTGAAGTGCCTGAAAGGCCGGGGTATGGAATTCCTGGTGATTGACGCGGGATGGTACCGGAAGGCCGGGGAAAACTGGTCCGATTGCGGCGGAGACTGGATTCCGGAAGAAAAAGAGATGTTCCCGAACGGCCTGAAAGCAACGGCGGATATGATCCGCGCCGGCGGGATGAAACCCGGAATCTGGTTTGAGCCGGAAACCTGCGCCAAAGGGGCGGAGGTGTTCCGCAGGGAAGAACTGCTGCTGACCCGGGACGGGGTGATCCTTGATACGGACAACCGGCGTTTCCTGGACATGCGGAAAGAGGAAACCCACGCGTTCCTGGAGGAGCGGGTGATCGGACTGCTGAAACGCTGCGGGTTTGAGTATATCAAGATCGATTATAACGACTGCATCGGTATGGGATGCGATGATCCGGACAGCCTGGGCGAAGGCCTGCGGCAGAACATGCTTGGTTCACAGCGTTTCTTCCGCCGCCTGCGGGAGGCAATTCCGGAACTGTATATTGAGAACTGCTCCTCCGGCGGACACCGGCTGGAGCCTTCCATGATGGCCCTGTCCGACATGGCGTCCTTCTCAGACGCGCATGAATGCCAGGAAATTCCGATCATCGCGGCGGCGCTGCACCGGGTGATCCTGCCTGCCCAGAGCCAGATCTGGGCTGTGCTGCAGGCAAAGGACAGTATCCGGCGGATCAACTATTCCCTGATCAACACCTTCCTGGGCGTGATGTGCATCTCCGGCGACGTGATTCACCTTTCCGCGGAACAGTGGGACAAGGTGGAGGAAGGAACAGACTTCTACCGGCAGGTCCGCGGCATCATCCGGGACGGTGAGAGCACTTTCCACGGGGAAGTGTCGGAAAGCTGGCGCCATCCGGAAGGCTGGCAGGCAGTGATCCGGAAAGCCGGAAACGAAACCCTGGCTGTGATTCACACCTTCGGCGGAAAACAGCCGAAAAAAGTTGTCCTGCCGGTGGAGGCACAGAAGATCCTCCGGGTGATGTGCTCGGAAGACAACCGGGTAACCCTGGAGAACGGACAGCTGACGGTGGAACTGAAGGCGCCTTTTGAGGCGGTTGCGGTTCACCTGGCCTGACAGAAAGAAAAGCATCAAAAAAGGACTGCGTGACGCAGTCCTTTTTGATTTGATTGGTTATCTCCGCATGCTGTTGATGTCCACCAGCTCGGTGTTCTGCAGGGTGAAGCGGGAACCGAGGATGTCCATCAGGGCGTTGGCGGTGTCCAGGGAGGTCATGCAGGGGATGCCCAGCACCATGGCCTTGCGGTGGAGCACGGTATAATCGCCCACGGTATCATCCTTGACGGCGCCGGTGTAGATGATGTAGTTCACGGAGCCGTTTTCCATCAGGCCGATGATCTCATCGCTGATCTTCGGATCGGCCACAGGGGTGACATGGATGCCGACAGCGGAGATGGCCCGGGCGGTATCCTTGGTGGCATAGACGCTGATGCCCTGGTCATAGCAGCGCTTGGCAACGGCGATGGCATCCGGGAAGTCCTCATCCTCAACGGACAGGAGGACGCCGGTGTGATCCTTTTCGCGGACGGTGGGCAGATGGAAACCGGCGGCGGACAGGCCTTTGAACAGCGCTTCCGCCTTGGTGATGCCGATGCCCAGGACCTCACCGGTAGATTTCATTTCCGGACCGAGGATGGAGTCGGCATCGTTCAGCTTCTCAAAGGAGAAGACCGGCACCTTGATGGCGCAGTAGGGCGGGGCAGGATAGAGGCCCGTGCCGTAGCCCAGGTCCTTCAGCGGCTCATCCAGCATGACGCGGGAGGCAAGGTCGACCATGGGAACACCGGTGACCTTGGAGATGTAGGGGACGGTACGGGAAGCCCGGGGATTGACCTCGATGACATACAGTTCGTTGTCATAGATCAGGTACTGGATATTCACCAGGCCCTTGGTGCCCAGGGCGAGGGCCAGCTTGGTGGAGATATCGCAGATCTTCTCCTGGAACTTCTCGGTGAGGTTGAAGGGCGGATAGACGGCGATGGAGTCACCGCTGTGGACACCGGCCCGCTCAATATGCTCCATGATACCGGGGATCAGTACGTCGCGGCCGTCGGAGATGACGTCCACTTCCAGCTCAATGCCGGGCAGGTACTGGTCTACCAGCACCGGGTTCTCAATGCCGCCGGAGAGAATGCGGGTCATGTAGTCAATGGTCTGCTTCCGGCTGCGGGAGATGGTCATGTTCTGGCCGCCGATAACGTAAGAGGGACGCAGCAGCACCGGATAGCCAAGGCCTTCCGCGGCCGCGACAGCTTCTTCCATGGTGCGGACGCCCATACCGCGGGGACGGCGGATACCGAACTGCTCCAGCAGCTTGTCAAAGCGTTCCCGGTCTTCAGCGATGTCGATGGACTCAGCGCTGGTGCCCAGAATGCGGATGCCCTGGGAATCCAGGAACTGGGTCAGTTTGATGGCGGTCTGGCCGCCGAAGGCAACCACGACGCCCACGGGCTTCTCCACCTCGATGACGTTCATGACGTCTTCGGGGGTGAGAGGCTCGAAATACAGCCGGTCGGCGGTGTCATAGTCGGTGGAAACCGTCTCCGGGTTGTTGTTGATGATGACCACGTCATAGCCGATGCGGCGCAGGGTCCACACGGAATGGACGGAGGAGTAGTCAAATTCGATGCCCTGGCCGATGCGGATGGGGCCGGAACCCAGCACGATAACCACGGGACGGCCGGAACGGGTGAGGCTCCGGGACTCGCAGGCCTTGTCCGTGCAGGAGTAGAAGTAAGGCGTTTCTGCGGCAAACTCGGCGCCGCAGGTATCCACCATCTTGTAGCTCATCTTCCAGCCGGGGACTTCCGTTGCGCCGGTGATGCGCATGATGGCCTTGTCCGGATAGCCCATTTTCTTGAAGGCTTCATAGTCTCCGGGCTGGAGGCCTTTGCCTTCGGTGCGCATTTCCAGTTCCGCCATGGCGCGCAGGCGGTAGAGGAAGAAACGGTCGATCTTCGTGATGTCAAAGATTTCATCCACGGAGATGCCCTGCTTCAGGGCTTCGAAGACTGTGAAAAGACGACGGTCATCCTGACGGGCCAGGCGCTCCCGGATCGGCTCGTCCGTCAGGGGAAGCGCGTTGAGCGTATCCAGGGAGATCTCCGCGCCGCGGACGGCCTTCATGAGGGCTTCCTCGAAGCGCTGGCCGATGGCCATAACTTCACCGGTGGCCTTCATCTGGGTGCCGAGGCGGCGGGAGGAACCATAGAACTTATCAAAGGGCCACTTCGGGAATTTCACCACCACGTAGTCCACGGTTGGTTCGAAGCAGGCGCAGGTTTTGCCGGTGATGTCGTTGGCGATCTCATCCAGGGAATAGCCCAGGGCGAGACGGGTTGTGATCTTGGCAATCGGGTAGCCGGTGGCCTTGCTGGCCAGGGCGGAGGAGCGGCTGACACGGGG
>JAGAAC010000175.1 GCA_017615475.1 Clostridia bacterium | reverse complement strand
CTGATCTGCAGTGTTTCCTTTGCGGAGGACGCAGTATCATCCGCCACGCTGTCCGTTGATCGGCTGCCTGTTGTTGAATCAACCGGCAGCAGCATCCTTGTGGTATACTTCTCTACAGACGACACAATCCGTGCTGCGGCTTATACGGTCGCGGATGCGCTGTCTGCAGACCTGTTTGAGATTCAACCGGTGGATCCTTATACGGCGGATGATGTCAATTATCATAACAGCCGGAGCCGGACAAGCATTGAACAAAATGATCCGCAGTCCAGACCGGAGATTGCGATTCTGCCGGAGGACCTGAGTCAGTATGATACGATTCTTCTGGGATATCCGATCTGGTGGGGCCAGGCTCCTCAGATTCTTTACACCTTTGTGGAAAGCGTAGATCTTTCCGGGAAAACAGTTATTCCGTTCTGTACGTCCGGATCCTCCAGCGCAGGCAGCAGCGCAACCAACCTGCAGAAGCAGGCAAGTGAAGGCTCCGTCTGGCTGGATGCCAAGCGGATCAGTAATGGCAGCAATGTGGAAGAGATCCGGGCCTGGGCAGAAAGCTTTGGCCTTGGGAAAGAGGAGACAAGCGTGTTTTATATCCATGTGAATAAAACAGTCCTGACGGTCAAAGCAGAAAGCAATTCCTCGGCAGATGCTCTATTGGAACTGCTCGAAGCCGGTGATATCACAATCTCCATGCATGACTATGGCAGCTTTGAGAAGGTCGGTTCTCTGGGAACTACCATTCCCCGCAATGATGAGGATATCACCACTACCCCAGGCGATGTGATCCTGTATCAGGGGAATCAGGTCACAATCTATTATGATGAAAACCGTTGGGATTTTACGAAACTGGGTCACATTGATATCGAGCAGGACGAGCTGAAGGCTATCCTCGGCAGCGGTGACGTGGTGGCCATTCTTTCAGCCAATCCGTAAAAAGGAATCATTTACGGAACGGATTATGCTATAATCAAAGAACTGCAAACAATCATACAGGACCGGGAATGATAAGGAGGAACGCCATGATCACCAGACAGTTTCAGGAACTGACGCTCTCCGCTCTTGGCTTTGGCGCGATGCGCCTGCCGGTGCTTGACGACAATGACAGCCGGATCGACAAAAAAGAAACCTTCCGCATGGTGGATGAGGCTATGGCGAAAGGGATCAATTACTATGATACCGCATGGGGATATCACGGGGAAAACTCTGAGTTCGTCATGGGGGAAGCCCTGGCAAAGTATCCCCGGGACAGTTTTTATCTCGCAACGAAATTTCCCGGGTATGACATTTCCAATATGCCGAAAGTGAAAGAAATCTTCGAAAAGCAGCTTAAAAAAACCGGCATGGAATACTTTGATTTCTATCTGTTCCATAATGTCTGTGAGATGAACATCAATGAATACCTGGATCCGAAATTCGGCATCTTCGATTACCTGATGGAACAGAAGCGGAACGGACGTATCCGCCATCTCGGCTTTTCCTGCCATGGGGAAATGGACGTACTGAAGCGCTTCCTCGATGCCTACGGTGAGCATATGGAATTCTGCCAGATCCAACTGAACTGGCTGGATTGGGAGTTCCAGCACGGAAAAGAAAAAGTTGCTCTGCTGAACGAATGGAAGATCCCGATCTGGGTCATGGAACCCCTGCGCGGAGGCAAACTGGCAAAGCTGGATGATTCCTCCGAAAAAAAGCTGAAGGCGCTCCGCCCGGATGAAGAAGTCCCGGCGTGGGCCTTCCGTTTCCTGCAGTCTGTTCCGGGCGTGACCATGATTCTTTCCGGTATGTCCACCTTCGGACAGCTTCAGGCAAACCTGCGGACCTTTGAGGAGGAGAAACCGCTGACAGCGGAAGAAAGCGCTGCCCTATCAGGTGTCGCGAAGAAAATGCTGTCCAGGAAGTCCATTCCCTGTACCGCCTGCCATTATTGCGTAAGCCACTGTCCGCAGGGGCTGGATATTCCCCGGCTGATCTCCCTGTACAATGAACACTTGCTGACCGTGGAGGACGGCGGGATGGCGTTCATCGCGCCGATGGCCCTGATGGCGATCCCGGAAGAAAAGCGCCCTGTTTCCTGTCTGCACTGCCAGAGTTGTGAACAGGTCTGTCCGCAGCAGATTCATATTTCTGATTTTATGACCGATTTTGTGAATAAGATCGGATAATCCGGGAGATAGAGTATCTGTTTCTACTGGCTTGCATAAAAACGATCATCCAAAGAAGGAGAATGAAAAACTATGGAATTCACAGGTAAGAAATCCATCATTACCCCAGAAGGCGTCTTTATCATCGGTACCTATGATGAGAATGGCATCCCGAATGCCATGAACGCAGCCTGGGGTATGCAGAGCGATATGGGTGAGATTACCCTGATGCTCGCCAAGCACAAGACTACTGACAATTTTGAGAAAACCGGCGCTTTCACGGTAGCTTTCGGCACGGCGGACACGGTTCTGATCTCCGACTATTTCGGCGTGGAAACCGGCAATAAGGTCAACAAGATCGAAAAAGCTGGTTGCCATGTGCATAAGAGTGCACATGTGAACGCACCGATTATCGAGGAATATCCTCTGACACTGGAATGCAAGGTCAAGAGCTGGGAACCGGAGACTGGGTATCTGATCGGAGAGATCGTGGCATCCCAAGCCGACAAGAGCATCCTGACAGACGGAAAGGTCGATCTGGGCAAACTGAAGCCGATTATCTTTGATCCGTCTTTCAACGTATATCGTATCGTCGGCGAAGCAGTCGGAAATGCCTTCCGGGATGGTTTGAAATTGAAATAACACAAACAGAAACGGGCAGGAGTCAAAACGCTCCTGCTCGTCACTCTTATACGTGCTCCTCAATGCCCGATAATCCGGAATATGCTTTTCTCTTTTTATCAAACATGCTAAAATGAATGCAGCATGTTGAACTGCATGTAAGTTTCTCCGGAGGTGCGCATATGTTAACGAAAGCAGAACTGCCGGAATGCCCGGTTGCTACTACCCTGCAGCTTATCGGAAACAAGTGGAAAATGCTGATTCTGCGTAACCTGCTGGGTCGCCCGTGGCGATTCAACGAGATGCTTCGCTCTATCCCCGGCATCAGCCAGAAAGTGCTGACGGATAACCTTCGCGCTTTGGAAAAGGACGGGATCATCACACGGACTGTATTCCCGGAAGTGCCTCCAAGAGTAGAATATGCGCTGAGCGACCTGGGCGAGTCCATGCGTCCGATCATTAAAGCCATGGAAATCTGGGGGCTGGGATATCAGCAGATGGTGCGTGGGAGCGAATGAATCAGAACGAAAGACGCAGATGGCTGATCCATGCCCTGCTGGAAGAAATGCCGCAGTATCAGTATCCGGTTTTTCCGTATACTACAGATCGTCAATGGCGGCTGCTCCGCAGCCTGATGAATGTTCGTCCGCCGATGCCAGTATCTCAGGAATTTCTGCAGATCCAGGATGCTTTCCTGAAGGAAATGACAGAGGAAAAAGGCATTGTGGATGCGGACAGTCTGCCATCCTGTGCCGGGGATCCCCGGCTTGTTCTCTGGCAGGGCGATATCACGACTCTACGATGTGACGCTATTGTCAACGCCGCGAACAGCCAAATGCTGGGATGTTTTTCTCCGTGCCATGGATGCATCGATAACATCATTCATACAATGAGCGGCGTGCAGCTGCGCCTGGCCTGCCACGGGATCATGCGGAAGCAGGGGCATGAGGAACCCACCGGACAGGCAAAGATCACTCCCGGATTCAACCTGCCTGCGAAGTATGTGCTGCACACAGTCGGACCGATCATCAATGATGAAGTCACACCGGAAGCCGAAGCGTTGTTGGCATCCTGCTATCGTTCCTGCCTGGAACTGGCGGAGCAGCACAATCTGCAATCCATCGCTTTCTGTTGCATCTCCACTGGTGTTTTCAGCTTCCCGCCAGACCTCGCGGCAGAGATTGCTATCCGGACTGTAAGGGAATTTCTGCAAAAAGCAACCGCTGTTCAGCGCGTGATCTTCAATGTCTTCAAAGACAGCGATCTGGAGATCTATCAGAGACTGCTTGCGTGAGAAAAGACCGGTTACCAAAAGGTGCCTATGTAATAAAAAAGTGCGTACTTGTTTTGCTTTCTCCTCTGTTTTATGCTTCATTTGCCGGCGGAAAAGCCGGAAAGAAACTCAAAGGAGAGAAAGTAAATGAAAGAGCAGAAAAACTGGGCG
>JAGAAC010000174.1 GCA_017615475.1 Clostridia bacterium | reverse complement strand
TGTTGGTGCATGTGTTGATGTTATTATCCGTTTACAAACTGAGAAGGAAATCTACAATACGGATCACTGGGCCATCAATTACACGGAAACGCAGAACAAGGCGGTGAAGATCGCCACTTTCCTGCGGAAATGGTGGCCCCGGATTGTGTTCCTCAGGGGAACGGACCAGGAGTACATCAACCAGATTATGGACTATACAGAAAATGCCGAGCACGATGATGCACCGGACTCGGCAGCGTGTGTATGCAGGTACTGGGATGAGCGGGATTGGTGAGTCATTAGGAGCCATTAAGAAATCGAAGCGTGATCAGTCAGCATTCTTCATCCTGTTCAGGTGATCAGAATCTTATTTATCTGCCACGGCATTAGTGACTAAGGGGTTGGCAGGACACGCACAAATCGCGGCAAAACGCTTCAAAACGCGGCAGGCAAAAAGGAAATTACTACTGTTTTCTACTACTGGTGAAATTTTGCCGAAAGTATGAATTTCAACGCCATATGAAAAAGTGCTGGCCTTTGAAAATACAAGGGCTCGGCGCTTTTTCAGTAGTAAACCATTTTTCCGATCAGGCGGGTATGTTGCGGCTTCATCGGCAGAATAGATTGATCAGTACCAGCCGGAAAAGGTTTATAGTTGACTTTGTTCGGCAACAGAGTGATTACTACTACGATTTCACGGAGGAGGAGTAGTAAATGAAAGTGCCGATCAATCAGAAATTCATGCTTACGATTACCGAGGCGTCTGAGTACTTTGGTACTGTTCCTTACAAACGAACATCGGGAAAAATGGAATGATCTAATCAAATTGGACAATCCAGTTCTTTGCCCGATACGCATCGAAACACATACGGATCTGCTCCTCATTGCATTTTTCCCGGCAGCGATCGCTTCGCGTCATTCTTTTTGACGTATTCATATACCTTTTCGGACCATTCCCAGATATCCTTACAGTCATTCTGAAGGAAATGCACCCTGGATCTCAGTTCCTTCGGAACAACCGGTTCAACCTGCTGCCGGTGGATTTCAGGCACTATGATCGCGGATACCCAATCATTGAGTATAACCTCATCCCTGATCTTCAGCGGAAGAACCCCTTCAAATACCGCGCTGGGATGTTGAATCAAATCATCATAGCGGAAAAAGAACCGGACTCCCGGTGTAAAATCCTCGCTCAAATCTTTTTCATCGGGAAAACGCCCAAGCTTTCTCTCCATCACCAGACGGTCTCCGGCCTGACAGTTTCCCCACGCAAACATAATATATTCAAAGTAATCCTCCGGGTCATTCGCCGCGTTTCTAGTCTCGGCCTTCAGTTCTGCTGCTGTCATTTTTCTTGCTTTCACCGGCGAGAGCAAACTCCCGCAATCCAGGATCTGTATTGCGCTTTCGACCGGTGACGTGTGGCAAACCAGATCAGTCATGCAGCCTTTATACTTTGGGCAGGCAGTGCATTCGGCAATCTTTTCCGGCGGTGAAATCCGATTGCCGTTTTCATGTAAGGAGCGATAAGCATCAATCGCATGGAGAACGCTTTCCTCCGCTTCAATCTCACAGGTTCGTCCGTGATTCGATTCATACCTGATAAAGTCCAATATTGTCTGTATCTCCCAGTCCGTGATTTTCGGAAAACCAGACAGTTTCTTATAGAAGATACCGTCCCAGCATTCTGTGAAGTCGAATTCTCCGATTTTGATCAGCAACAGCGGCACCTCCTCTCTGTCGAGTCATCTCAGATAAGAAAACGACGGTCTTTCTTTCCGGCAAGTATCCCGACAAACCTGTATGCCTGCTGACGATCGTCCGGATCGTCTTCGCTGTTTTTCCTGTTATTGTAACCCAGCGCAAGGCCGGGACACAAGCCGATCCCGTTCAGTGATGCTTATTCATGCAACAGGCGCTCCTTTTCCAGGGCTTCCTTTTTTCCGTGAATCCTGCCCAGTGCATACATCAGCAAGGTGGCAACGAGCAGATTGATCCATCCGAGACGTGAGGGGCTGAAGGTATTCATTATACCAATCAGCAGATTTGCCCCTCCGATGATGGCCAGGAGCTTACCGATCTTATCTAAATGGCTAATTCTGGAATCTATATCAGAGAAAAGGTCAAAAGGCCCGTTCGCCGTCTTTTTGCGGAAATAGACCCACATCATCATCCGCCCGGCATATTCCGCGCCGGTTTCCTCCATGAAGGCCTTGTAGGACTCATCATATGGATGCATCTCCAGGCGCACGCTGTATTCCCCGGGCTCGCAGCGCACAAAATGATAAGTGCACCATCCTACATTTTCCAGCACCCAGCCGTTCATGGCCATCTCGTTCAGCCAGTCCTCTTCCTTTTCAAACTCCCAGACCCAGAACCATTTCCGTATCGTTTTCCTGCTTTCCATTTCTTTATTCCTCCCGCAGTATCTTCTCGCCGTTGTCCGCCAGTTCCCGAAGCCTGGCCACCTCGTTCTGCAGCACCTGCAGCCCTTTTTCCGTCAGACGGTATTCCTTCCGGCGGCTTTCGTCTACCATAGGAAGCTGGATAATCCATCTTTTTGTGCTCAGCGCGTTCAGCGCGCCGTAAAGCGTCCCTGCCGCCAAGCGAACCCGCCCGCCAGACAGCTCTTCTGTCAGCTGCATGATACCATACCCATGACGTGGCTTGACCAGAGAAAGGAGAATGTAATAAGTCGCTTCTGTCAGCGCAAAACTCTCAGCCATATGCTCACCTCTGTCGTCTTTCGATATATCGTGTTACGATATATCGTGGATGTATTATATCGTTGTCCGATACATCTGTCAAGCACATATTTTAAAAAGCACCTCCGGAGAGGTACTTCAGTTTTTTTCTTGTCAATGGGCTTCTCAACAACTGGATTTTGTCAAAGATAAAAAACGAAAAAAAACGGCCCCATGGAGAATAACTCCACAAGGCCAGCAGTAAGCGATAGTAGAACCGACTTAGCCGGAAGCTTCCGAGTTTTCGGAGCAACCATAACAATGACTCTGATAATCTGGTTGCATGTTCGAACACATTGTGTTATGATCTCCATATCCCCCCATGGGGGATATGGAGGTTTTGTTATGAGTCATGTTCATCAACATACCGAGACGAAAAATGTTCTCAATCGCCTTTCCCGTGCAACCGGGCACCTGGAATCCATCAAAAAGATGGTGGAGGAAGGCCGGGACTGTGGGGATGTCCTGATCCAGCTGGCAGCGGTGCGCTCCGCTATTAATAATGTCGGGAAGATCATCCTGGCGGACCATATGGAGCATTGTATCGCGGACGCCGTGGAGAATGGGGACCATGAAGCGCTGGACCGGTTTAACAGCGCGATTGCCCAATTCCTGAAATGAAACAGCATATGAAAAAGGCGGTATTCTTTGCCGTTCTTGCAGCAACGCTTTATGCGCTGAATGCGCCTGCTTCAAAGCTGCTTCTGCGGAATGCTCCGCCCACACTGATGGCAGGCTTCCTGTATCTCGGGGCAGGAATCGGTATGGGCATTCTGGGCCTGATCCGAAGTCGGACCGGTCAGGCGAGGAAGGAAAAACGGCTGGCCAGGAAGGATTTTCCGTACACGCTGGGGATGATCGTGCTGGATATCGCCGCGCCGATCTTCCTGATGATTGGCCTGAAGCAGACGACCGCTGCGAACGCATCCCTGCTGAATAACTTCGAGATCGTTGCCACTTCCCTGATCGCTATGCTGTTCTTCCGGGAAAAGATCAGCAGGCAGCTCTGGATCGCCATCTGCCTGATCATCCTGTCCAGCGCTCTTCTGACAGTTGAAGATGTGGGAACCTTTCGATTCTCATCCGGTTCTCTGTTCGTCCTGTTGGCTGCGACCTGCTGGGGACTGGAAAACAACTGCACCCGGATGCTGTCCCACAGTGATCCCCTGGAGGTCGTCATTGTGAAAGGATTATGCTCCGGAGTGGGATCGGTTATCATCGGCCTGGCGGTCGGGGAATCCTTTCCCGTGGCGGGG
>JAGAAC010000173.1 GCA_017615475.1 Clostridia bacterium | reverse complement strand
GGAGGTGACGCCAAATGACTGAGGTAAAGAAACACCGCTCCGATACCAAAATGGTTCCGGTGCCTTCCCATTCCATCGTTCCGGAGCGGGACGTCAATGAGATCCCGGTCCTGGAAACCCGTCATCTGGGCATCGAATTCGGCGGACTGAAAGCCGTTGACGACTTCAACCTGACCATCGGCAAAACCGAAATCGCCGGCCTGATCGGACCGAACGGTGCCGGCAAAACCACCGTCTTCAACCTGCTGACCAAGGTGTATGAACCCACCAGCGGCGCCGTGCTTATCAACGGCCAGGACCTCCACGGCATGAGCATCGTGCAGGCCTCCCGGCTGGGTATCGCCCGGACCTTCCAGAACATCCGCCTGTTTGACAAAATGACGGTGGAAGAGAACGTCCGGATCGGCCTGCATAACCAGATCAAATACGATATGTTCAGCGGCATCCTGCGGCTTCCGCGCTACTGGAAGCAGGAAAAGCGCCAGCATGAACGGGCTATGGAACTGCTGGATATCTTCGGCATGCAGGACCTGGCGGACGAAGTGTCCGGCAGCCTCCCCTACGGCGCCCAGCGCCGCCTGGAGATCGTCCGGGCCCTGGCCACGGAGCCGAGGCTCCTGCTGCTGGATGAACCGGCCGCGGGCATGAACCCCCATGAGACGGAAGAGCTGATGGAGAACATCGCTAAAATCCGGGATCAGTTCGGCATCGCGATCCTGCTGATTGAGCATGATATGAGCCTGGTTATGGGCGTGTGCGAAGGCATCTGCGTGCTGAACTTCGGCCGCATCATTGCCAAGGGCACCGCCGATGAAATCCAGGCGAACCCTGCCGTCATCGAAGCCTATCTGGGCAAGAAAAAGGAGGGCTGAAGATGAGCGAAACCAAAACACAGGACCTGCCTCTGCTGAAGGTAAAGGACCTGCACGTATACTACGGCGCTATCCACGCGGTAAAGGGCATCAGCCTGGAAGTGCATGAAGGCGAAATTGTTACCCTGATCGGTGCCAACGGCGCCGGCAAATCCACCACGCTGAACACCATTGCCGGGCTGCTGAAGCCCCGCCAGGGCTCCATCGTCCTGGGCGGCATCCCCGTGGACGGCACCGGAGCTTCAAAAATGGTCTTCAAGGGCCTCAGCCTCTGTCCGGAAGGCCGCCGGATCTTCCAGCACATGACCGTGCGGGAAAACCTGGAGATGGGCGCCTACAGCCGTCCCAACGAAGAAATCGAAGCTTCCCTGGAAGATGTGTTCCGGCGCTTCCCCCGCCTGAAAGAGCGGGAAAAGCAGATCGGCGGCACCCTGTCCGGCGGCGAGCAGCAGATGCTGGCCATGGCCCGGGCGCTGATGAGCAAGCCTAAGCTGATGATGCTGGACGAGCCCTCCATGGGCCTCGCTCCGATCCTGGTGGACCAGATTTTCGATATCATCCGGGAACTGCATGAATCCGGAGTGACCATCCTGCTGGTGGAACAGAACGCCCAGATGGCCCTCTCCGTCGCGGACCGGGCATACGTACTGGAAACCGGGCGGATCTCCATGTCCGGCAACGCTGCCGAGCTCCTGCAGAATGACGACGTCCGGAAAGCCTATCTCGGAAACTGATCCATGTGAAACCAAACGTCCTGCTGATGAACAGCAGGACGTTTTCCTTTATATAATATTCAGTTTTGTTCCGGATCATCCGGCGGCGCGTCAAACAGGGAATCCATGCTGAGCTGTCCGGGTGAATCTTCCGGATCCGGGGTGTACCGGGGAGCGGAAGCCGTACGCCTTATCCGCTGCTCCGCGGGAACCACCAGCGAAGAAGGCAGGCGGACCTTCCGTTTCTTTCCAAGCTTGTCCCGGGTAACGGACATCACATCCTCCCAGATGAAGGGCGTGCAGGCCGCCGCAATCCGCATCCACCAGGAAGGCGCGTAATACAGAATCATGCATTTCTCCGGCCAGAGCTGCACCCGGGCCACGTCTTTCCAGGCCAGGTCCTTCTCACTCAGTTTCAGGACAGGAGCACCGTTTCCCTGCGGAGCGTTTTTCAGCAGTGCCGGAGACCGAAGCCTTGCGATCAGCTTCACCGGTGTGGGATCCGGCAGGTAATGGATTTCATGGATACCGCGGTTGTCCACCACATAGTCTGTCAGTTCTTTTCCCTGCAGGATCAGGGCAAGAAGCGCCAGCGCCAGGATTGTCCCGAGCAGAATCAGCAGCACCACGGGGAAACCTGATACCAGCAGCTTTTCCACCGCGCCGATTCCCCCGGAGATTCCCTCCGCAGCCAGCACCAGCAGCAGGATAAACAGGGCCGCGGGCAGAAGCACACGCATCAGCGCGTTCCAGCACATCCAGTCCTTCACCGGCGTGCGTTCCACGCACCAGGCGGCATGGGCGGCATTCTTGCCCAGTTTGCTTCCGCAATAAGGGCAGACCTCTCCCGGATCCACTTCCCTGGCGCATTTTTTGCAATAGGCTGTCAGTGCCATCCTCTTCGCTCCGTTCCCGTTGATACTGTTATTGTATCCTTTCCCGTACCGCATTTCAAGGCGAACAAAGCAG
>JAGAAC010000172.1 GCA_017615475.1 Clostridia bacterium | reverse complement strand
GAATTCCTGTTCACCGGCAGTGAAAACGAACTCAGCGCCACAGTCTTTGCATACCAGCGTTTTGTCTTCGTACATGATCAGGTAACCCCCATAAAGTTTTGATAGGCGATTCCTCCGGCTGACCTGGTTTTTGACCCCACACACGCCGCCTGGAAGTTTGCTCTGCGTTTGAACGCCCTCACTCGCTTCTCTCGGGATCGTGTCCCGGACGGACTTACATCTAGACCGCACCATGCTCCCCGCCGCTTTGGACGGATTACGTGGACCGCTTTGCCTGCGACTGGCATCGGCTTGCAACCACAGACCCGAAGGACTCAACCGGCGACATTATATTACCGCCATGTCGAAAACGCAAGATTTTTTTCCATTTTTGACAAATAAAGACAATCAAAGTGCATGAATTGAACTTTTGTCTGACTAATACCTTACTTCTTTTGGCCGTAATAGGCGTTCGGGCCGTGTTTGCGCATGAAATGCTTCTCCTTCACATACTCGGGAAGATTCATCCGCGGCTGGGTCTCGGGCAGCGCTTCGGTATGCCAGGCCATCATGGCAACTTCTTCCAGTACCACCGCGTTATGAACCGCTTCCATCGCGTTCTTTCCCCAGGCGAAGGGGCCGTGATGCCTTGCCAGTACGCAGGGCACATAGTTCGGATTCAGTCCGTTGTCTTCAAAATGGGATGCGATGACCCGTCCGGTTTCCAGCTCATAGGCGCTTTCGACTTCTTCTTTGGTCAGGTCCCGGCAGCAGGGAATATTGCCGTAGATATAATCCGCATGGGTTGTGCCGTAGGCGGGAATGTCCCTTCCGCTCTGGGCCCAGATGGTTGCCCAGCGGGAATGGGTATGCACCACACCGCCGATATCCTTAAAGCGCCGGTACAGTTCCGCATGGGTCGGCGTATCGGAGGAAGGATTCAGGCTGCCTTCCACTTTTTTGCCTTCCAGGTCGATCACGACCATGTCTTCCGGTTTCAGTTCCTCATAGGGCACACCGCTGGGTTTAATGACAAACAGTCCTTTTTCCCGGTCGATTCCGGAGACGTTGCCCCAGGTAAAGGTGACCAGATGATACGCAGGCAGCAGCATGTTCGCCTCATAAACCTGCTTTTTCAGTTCCTCCAGCATAATCGTTCCTCCTAAATGTAATTCATAATTCACAATTCATAATTCATAATGATATATACTGTAGCAATCCAGCTGAAGTATAAAAGTAAGGACTATTACCTCCTACCTCCTACTTCCTACCTCCTACCTCGTAAATAAATCCTGAATTCTTATTTGTCTTTTGGCCCTAATTGTCCTCTCATCCAGTGCTTCCGGCACAGGGAAACATAGCTTTCATCTCCGCCAAGCACAATCTGCTCGCCCTCCCGGGCAACCTTGCCGTCGATCACCCGTGCGTTGCAGGTGGCCTTCTTGCCGCACCAGCAGATCGTCTTTACTTCCTCTATGGTATCCGCCCAGGCCATCAGCCACTGGCTGCCTTCAAAGAAGTTTCCCTTGAAGTCCGCCCGAAGGCCGTAGGCAATCACCGGAATGCCCAGGTCATCCACAATATGAACCAGGTATTCCACCTGTGCCTTGGTCAGGAACTGGGCCTCGTCCACGATCACGCAGTCATAGGCTTTCAGGTCCATGCCTTCCAGTTCCTCCGCGAACACGCACTCTGTCTGCAGTCCGCTCCGGGACCGGATGATCCGTTCACCGTCGCGGTTTTCCAGCTGCGGTTTCACCATCAGCACTTTCTGGTGCCGTTCCCCGTAGTTATACTGCACCATGATCGCGTTCGCCGTCTTGCTGGATCCCATGGCGCCATAGCGGAAATAAAGCTTAGCCAACCGGATTCTCCTCCTTTTCCGGCGCAGCCTCGGCAGCTTCCGGATTTGCTTTCTTTTTCCTGTCAGGTTTAACACTGACCGTGATCTTATCCTTCTTCACCGTCAGCCGGATTTCCTGTCCGAGCTGGATACGCCCTTCCAGCAGTTCCTCGCTCATGGTGTCTTCCACCGTGCGCTGGATCAGCCTGCGCAGCGGACGCGCGCCGAATTTGGGATCGTAGCCGTCCTTTGCCAGCTTTTCAGTTACCTGCTTGTCCCAGGTCAGGATAATTTCCTGCTCTTTCAGCCGGTCAGCCACCTGCCGGAGCATCAGCTCCGTAATCTTGCAGATCTCCTCTTCATTCAGGCTGTGGAAGACAATCAGTTCATCCACCCGGTTGATGAATTCAGGCCGGAAGATTTCCTTGACCTCCTTCATCACGGATTCCTTCATGGCTTCGTAGTCCCGGGCTTCACCCTTCTGGTCCGCGCCGAAGCCCATGGCCCTTCCGTGGCCGATCACATGGGCGCCGGCGTTGGAGGTCATCACCAGGATCGTATTCTTGAAGGAGACCACCCGTCCCGTGTTATCCGTCAGCCGCCCGTCCTCCAGGATCTGTAGCAGCATGTTGAACACATCGGGATGCGCTTTTTCCACCTCGTCCAGCAGTACCACGCTGTAGGGCTTCCGGCGGACCGCTTCCGTCAGCTGGCCGCCTTCCTCATAGCCCACATATCCGGGCGGTGAGCCGACCAGGCGGGAAACGGTATGTTTCTCCATATACTCAGACATATCCAGGCGGATCACGGCATCCTCATCGCCGAACATCGCCTCGCCCAGTGCGCGGCACAGCTCGGTTTTACCAACACCGGTAGGTCCCAGGAAGATAAAGCTTCCGATGGGCCGTTTCGGATCCTTCAGTCCTGCCCTTGCCCGGCGGATTGCCCGGGCCACGGCGCTGACCGCCTCTTCCTGGCCGATCAGCCGCTTGTGCAGCGTCTCTTCCAGGTGTACCAGGCGCTGTGCTTCCTGTTCCGTCATCCGGGAGACCGGAATGCCGGTCCACTGGCTGACCACCTGGGCAATATCATCTTCGGTCACGGTATCCCGCGCGGTACTCTGGGCACGGTTCCATTCCGCCCGTTTTTCCTCAATCTCCCGGTGCAGGTTCCGTTCCTGGTCCCGCAGGGCTGCCGCCTTTTCAAAGTCCTGGTGTGAGATGGCTTCCTTCTTTTCGATCACCACCGCCTCCAGGCGCTTTTCCTGCTCCCTCACATCCGGCGGTGCCGTGCAGGCAGCAATCCGTACGCGGCTTGCCGCTTCGTCCATCAGGTCGATCGCCTTGTCCGGCAGGTACCGGTCGGGAATATAGCGGTCAGACAGCTTCACCGCCGCCGCCAGTGCCTCATCCGTAATCCGGACCTTGTGGTGCGCTTCATACCGGTCCCGCAGGCCGTACAGGATGGAAAGAGTTTCCTCCGCGGTCGGCTCGCCTACCATAACCGGCTGGAACCGGCGCTCCAGGGCCGCGTCCTTCTCAATATG
>JAGAAC010000171.1 GCA_017615475.1 Clostridia bacterium | reverse complement strand
CTGTACTACTTCATGGACGTGGAAACCTATGAACAGCTGCCGCTGAGCAAGGACCAGGTCGAAGACGCGATCCCCTTCGTGAAGGAAGGCACCAACGTGACCGTCCGCTTCTTCAAGGGCAGCGCCTTCTCCGTGGAAGCGCCCAACTTCGTGGTTCTGGAAGTAACGGATACCGAACCCGGTTTCGCCGGCGATACCGCTTCCAACACCTACAAGCCTGCTACGCTGGAGACCGGCTTCACCCTGCAGGTGCCGCTGTTCATCAACACCGGCGACAAGATTCAGATTGATACCCGCAGCGGCGAGTATCTGAAGAGGGCTTAATCATGAGCAGACTGACGGACAGAATCAGTTATCTTCAGGGTCTGGCGGAAGGAATGAAGCTGAACCCGGACAAAGACTCCCACAAGCTGATCCTCGGCATCCTTGAGGTGCTGGGCGAAGTCGGCGAGTCTTTTGAGGCTCTTGCGGAGTCTCACGGAGAACTGAGCGATTATGTGGAGAGCATCGATGAAGACCTGGCTGATCTGGAGGCCGATCTTTACGACGATGAGGACGAGGAACTGGCGGAGGATGACGAAGATCAGGCCTTCGAAGGCTCGATCGAGTATGAATGCCCCCACTGCGGTGCCACAGTAGAAATCGATCCGGACGAGATTGATTTTGATGAGGACGCCCTCTGTCCCCAGTGCGGCAAGGAACTGTTCCCTGAACTGCCGGAAGAAGACGATCCGGACGGAGAAACGGAAGAAACGAAGGAAGAGGAAGAATAATCCTTTTCCGTTCAACCGGATCAGGTTCGGCAAAGGGGAAGCGATCCAGCTGATATCATCTCCGGACGAACCAGGGGAATCCCGTGATTCGCGTTCTTTCAGGCTGCCTTCGGGCAGCCTTTTCTGATATGGAGGCTGTTACCATGAACGGAGACGTAATCCGCATCGCCGTGATATCCGATACCCACGGCCTGCTGCGCAGGTGCGTGGTACGGGAGCTGCAGGACTGCAGCGTGATCCTGCACGCGGGGGATATTATCCACGAAAGCGACCTGGATGAACTGGCGGTATACGGAAACATTTATGCCGTGAGGGGAAACAACGACATCTGGATGCGGGGTGTGTGCGACCTGGCGGGTTTCCTGCGCTTCAACATCGGCGGGGTTTCCTTCTTTATGACCCATGACTACCGGGACGTGCCCCGGGACCTGACGGGGATTGATGCCGTGATCTACGGCCATTCCCACCAGTACCGGGAGGAACGGATCGACGGACGGCTGTGGCTGAATCCGGGCAGCTGCGGAAGGGCACGCTTCGGCGGGGACGTGACCATGGCGAAGATCGTGATCCGCGGCGGAAAAATCAGCAGCGTTCAACGGATAGACTTTGAGAACACGGATGACTGACGGGCGCGGGAGATATTGATCCTGTGCGCGGGTATGGTGTATACTCATTGCCGAAAGAAGGGGAAAAGATGTCCAGTCCGACACCGTCCGTAAAGCCGCGGAAGAAACGGCAGGCGATCAGCATCAGCCGGGTCATCGCGCTTACGTTTTTAGGAATAATCCTGTGCGGAACGATCCTGCTTGCCCTGCCCTTTTCCTCCCGGAACGGGCAGAGCGCGGGACCGGTGACCGCGTTATTTACAGCCACATCAGCCACCTGCGTGACAGGGCTGGTGCTGGCCGATACATGGAGCCAGTGGAGCAATTTCGGCCAGGTGGTCATCCTGATGATGATTGAAACCGGCGGCCTTGGATTCATGTCCGCCGCCTCGCTGGCCTGGTTCAGCCTGAAGCGGAAGATTTCCATCCAGCAGCAGCTGGTGATGGCGGAATCCATCGGATCCAACATGAACGACGTGGTGGATCACCAGCGGCGGCTGCTGATCCGTGCCTTTACGATCGAAGCTATCGGCGCCGCCATCCTGACGGCCCGTTTTATGACAGAGTTTTCATTCCCGCTGGCGCTGAAGCTGGGAATCTTCCATTCAGTCTCCGCGTTCTGCAACGCCGGGTTTGACGTGCTGGGCTTTATCAGGCCCGGGGCAAGCCTCATCGTTTACCAGACGGATCCCGTGGTGTGCCTGACGCTGAGCGCGCTGGTCATCCTGGGCGGCCTGGGCTTCCTGGTGTGGGACGAACTGCTGCGGGAAAGACATCCGGGAAAGTGGAGCGTATACACCAAGCTGGTGATGATCACCACGGGCGTGCTGCTGGTGGGCGGAACGGTGCTGTTCTGCCTGCTGGAGTGGCGGAATCCCTCCACGCTGGGCACAATGAAGACGCCCCAGAAGCTGCTGGCGGCCTTCTTCCAGTCCATGACCCTGCGTACCGCCGGATTTGCCGGCGTGGACCAGGGACTGCTGACCCCGGCGGGCAAGGCGGTTTCCATTTTCATGATGCTGATCGGCGGCTCCTCCGGTTCCACGGCGGGCGGCCTGAAGACAGTTACCTTTGTGGTGCTGCTGATGTTCCTGTGGAACAGGATGCGGGGACGGCAGACGGTGAGCGTGTTCCACCGCACCATCTCCAACGACCACGTGCTGAACGCCATCACGATCTTTATGCTGATGGTGCTGCTGGCCTTCGCCGGAGCTACGGTAATCTGCGCCACCTCGCCGGTGGGCTTCGCGGACAGCCTGTTTGAAACGGTATCCGCCATCGGAACGGTGGGCCTGACCGCGGGGGCGACCCCGAGGCTGAGCCTTGTCTCCAAATTTTTGATCATACTGTTTATGTACTTCGGAAGGGTGGGCCTGCTGACTATCAGCTTCGGCTTCCTGAAAAAGAAAGCTTCCGGGGAGAAATACAAATTCGCGAACACCGATCTGCTGATCGGATGACAGGAGGGTGCATTCCATGAAGTCTTATGTAGTGATCGGCCTCGGCCGCTTCGGCAGCGAACTGGCCACCCGGCTTTATTCCTGCGGGGAAGAGGTTATGGCCATTGATATGGATGAGCAGCTGGTTGACAAGATCGCCGACCGGGTGACCCGGGCGGTGGCAGCCGATGCCCGGGACGCTGACGTGCTGAAGAAGCTGGGCGTGGAGAACTTCGAACGGGCCGTGGTTGCCGTGGGCTCCGACCTGGCGGCTTCCGCGCTGATCACCATGAACCTGAAGGCCCTGAACGTGCCCTATATCATCTGCAAGGCGCATGACGACACCTACAAGGACATCCTGGAGAAGCTGGGCGCGGATAAGGTGATTATCCCGGAACGCGAAGTGGCGGACAAGCTGGCGCTGGGCCTGACCCATGCCGGCATTATGGAATACATCGAGCTGTCCCAGGAATTCGGCATTGTTGAAATGCAGCCGATCAAGGAGTGGGTGGGCAAGACCATCCGGGAACTGGAGCTGCGCACCCGCTACGGCCTGAACGTGAT
>JAGAAC010000170.1 GCA_017615475.1 Clostridia bacterium | reverse complement strand
TCAGCCAGGCCAACCTGGACGCCACCATCCGGTATGACCTGCATACCCGGCTGGAGGGAATGCCGAAGCACAACAAGGTGTGCCACGGCGACTTCCGGCCTTCCAATATCATCATCGCCAATGACGGAACGCCCTACATCCTGGACTGGAGCCATGTGACCCAGGGCAACGCTTCCGCCGACGCGGCCCGGACCTACCTGCTGTTCTGCCTGAAGGGAGATACCGAAGGCGCTGAGAAGTACCTGGACCTGTTCTGCGAAAAGAGCCATACGGACAGGCGGTATGTCCAGAAGTGGATGCCGATTGTGGCGGCCAGCCAGTCGGTGAAGGGCAATGAGGAGGAGCGGGAGTTCCTGCTCCGCTGGGTCAACGTTGTGGAGTACGAATAAGAACGGAGGAGAAAGCAAATGAAAATCACAGTCTGTATCGGATCTTCCTGCCATATCAAGGGATCCCGGCCGGTGGTGGAACAGCTGCAGGCCCTGATCGCGGAGAACGACCTGGGAGACCGGATCGAGCTGGGCGGCACCTTCTGCATGGGCAAGTGCCAGCAGGGAGTGTGTGTGACCGTGGACGGCGCGCTGTTCTCCGTTTCACCGGAGAACGTCAAAGAGTTTTTTAAGGAACATGTAAAGGCGAAGCTGGCGTAAAACACCACGCACCGGGCGGAGAAAGTGCCGCCCGGCGCCTTTTTGCGAGGAGGAAGAGCATGCCGCACGGCCTGACACTGAAAAAAACCAACTGTAAAAACTGTTATAAATGCATCCGGCACTGTCCGGTGAAGTCCATCCGCTTTTCGGGAAATCAGGCCCATATTATCGGCAATGAGTGCATCCTGTGCGGCAGCTGTTTTGTGGTATGTCCGCAGAACGCCAAGGAGATTGTGGACGAAACGGAAAAGGTCAAGGTAATGATCCAGAGCGGCGAACCCGTAATCGCCTCCCTGGCGCCTTCCTTTATCGCCAATTACCCCGGCGTGGGCATTGAGAGCATGCGGGAAGCCCTGCGGCGGCTGGGCTTTCAGGACGCGGAGGAAACCGCCCTTGGTGCTACCCAGGTGAAGCGGGAATATGACCGAATGCTGCGGGAGGAGGACCGGGATATTCTCATTTCCTCCTGCTGCCACAGCGTGAACCTGCTGATCCAGAAATTCTTCCCGCGGGAACTGAAGTACCTGGCGGACGTGGTTTCGCCCATGCAGGCCCACTGCCTGGACATCAAAAAGCGTTTTCCCAACGCGAAGACGGTGTTTATCGGGCCCTGCCTGGCGAAAAAGGACGAGGCGGAGTACTACGAGGGAATCGTGGACGCCGTGCTGACCTATGAGGAACTGAACAACTGGCTGCGGGCTGAAAAGATCGGGCTGCGGCAGGATATCACTCCCGAACCCAACAGCCGGACCCGGTTTTTCCCCACCACCGGCGGCATCCTGAAGACCATGGACTGCGACGCGCAGGGATATACCTACCTGGCGGTGGACGGGGTGGAAAACTGCATCGCGGCCCTGAAGGATATTGAGAGCGGGCGGATCCATCACTGCTTTATTGAGATGAGCGCCTGCAAGGGCAGCTGCCTGGGCGGCCCGGTGATGGAAAAGAACCGCTGCAGCCCCGTGCAGGACTACCTGGCGGTGTCCTCTTTCGCGGGGGACAAGGACTTTACAATCGGCCAGCCGGAGAACCGGCAGATGCGGAAGTTCTTTGAGCCCATTGACCTGAAGGCGGCCATGCCCTCCGAAGCGGAGATCACGGAGATCCTGCGGGAGATGGGCAAGTTCAAGCCCAGCCAGGAGCTGAACTGCGGCTCCTGCGGATATGATACCTGCCGGGAAAAGGCCATCGCCATTTACCAGGGGAAGGCGGAAATCTCCATGTGCCTGCCCTTCCTGATGAACAAGGCGGAGAACATGACGGACGCCATTTCCCGCAATTCCCCCAACGGCATCCTGATGCTGAACGACCGGCTGGAGGTGCAGCAGATCAATCCCATGATGATGAAGCTGCTGAACATCCATGACGCCGGCGCGGTGCTGGGGGACCAGGTGGTGCGCATCCTGGATCCGATGCCCTTTATGAAGGTGCAGAAGACCCACCGGGGGATTTTCAACGAGCGGGTGTACCTGACCGAATACGGCTGCTATGTGGAGCAGACCGTGGTGCCTGCGGAGGAAGGCCGGATGATCCTGTGCATCATGCGTGATGTGACCACGGAAGAGGAAACGCGCAGGGAAAAGGAAGAGATCAGCCGGCAGACGGTGGAAGTGGCTGACAAGGTGGTGGAGAAGCAGATGCGCATTGTGCAGGAGATTGCTTCCCTGCTGGGCGAGACCGCCGCGGAAACCAAAATAGCGCTGTCTAAGCTGAAGGAGTCGATTACCAATGAATGATCTTTGCTGCGATATCGGCTTCAAAAGCATTAACCATACGGGCGAACAGCTGTGCGGCGACCACGTGGATATCGCCGAGCAGGAGGACGGCTCCACGGTCATCGTGCTGGCGGATGGCCTGGGAAGCGGCGTGAAGGCCAGCATCCTTTCCACCCTGACCAGCAAGATCATTTCCACCATGCTGGCGGCGGGGCTTTCCCTGGAGGAATGCGTGGAAACCATCGCCGCCACCCTGCCGGTGTGCTCGGTGCGGGGCGTGGCCTATTCCACCTTTACGATCCTGCGGATCATCCAGAACCGGACGGCGGAAGTGATCCAGTATGACAATCCCCATGTGATCCTGCTGCGGGACGGGGCCAACTGGGATTATCCCCGGCAGGAGATGTCCATCGGCGGGAAGCAGATCTACCGTTCCGTGATCCGCCTGCAGGAGAACGATGTGTTCATCGCCATGAGCGATGGCTGCCCCCACGCAGGCATCGGCGTCGGCTACAACTTCGGCTGGAAGCGGGAGGACATCATCTCCTACATGGAGGCCATGAACCTGTGCGGCTATTCGGCCAAGCTGCTGTCCACCATGCTGGTGGACGAGTGCGACCGGCTGTACGGCGGGAAGCCCGGGGACGACGCCACCTCCTGCGTGGTGCGGATGCGCCGGCGGGTGCCGATGAATATGCTCTTCGGCCCGCCCGGAAACCGGGACGATACGGACCGGATGATGAGCCTGTTCTTCGCCAAGGAAGGAAAGCATATCATCTGCGGCGGAACCACTTCCTCCCTGGCGGCGAAGTGGCTGAACAAGCCACTGCGGCCTTCCCTGAACTATGAGGGGGATATCCCGCCCATCGCGAAGCTGGAGGGCGTGGATCTGGTGACGGAGGGCGTCATCACGGTGAACCGGGTGGTGGAATATGCCCAGGACTTTATCGGGGACAACCACTGCTATGACATCTGGAGCAACCATAAGGACGGCGCGTCCCTGATCAGCCAGCTGCTGTTTGAGGAAGCGACGGACATCAACTTCTATGTGGGCCGGGCCATCAACCCGGCGCACCAGAACCCG